>CAYVLJ010000037.1:0-6024 GCA_964452375.1 uncultured bacterium
AGACTATTCCGCGCAAATTTATTCTCTTTTTGTCCATAATTCTCTCCTTAAAATGAAGTACAACGTATATGCATGCGTCATATATCGTTTATATTTCCTATATGGTATTTTGTGTCAATAAATACCAATTGTTCTCTACGGCTTCCTTCATTGTCGTTGCCCTGTTAGATCTCTTACTTAATATTTATTTAAGTAATTAAAAATTAGGGTATAGCATAGGGAATCACAAGCGAAAAATAAAGAGGGTGAGAAGGTGAGGAGGTCAGCGATGACCTTGACCGGGCGGAGTGAGGAAGCTGGATGGTCGGGAGCAATTGCGGGAGAAAAGTTTCAACCCTGTGGGCACATAAAATGACTCTTGAAGTTCTCCAAACTTTCTATGAAAGCTCCAAAATTTCACGTATATTCATACCATGCAGATAAAGAACGCAAAATTGGCACATTTCAGAAGCGAGAAGCCTGAAGCGAGAAGTTCGTCAATGGCCCGGCATAGCATTAACCTTGATCTTAATCCGGGCAAGCTTGTCTTGCTTTTGGGTGATTCCGGCTGCGGCAAAACCTCCCTACTGAAAGCGATGGCGGGATTTACTGATCTTGAGGAAGGGGAGATCGTTTCAGACAATGAACGCATGGCAATGTTGCTTCAGAATCCCTTTCATCAGATCATTATGCAAACGGTGCATGATGAACTTTATTTTCCGTTGAAAAACGGCGGAATTGTTGGCGATGAAGCTGAGGCAATGATAAAAGAAACGCTGGAAAAGCTGCAGATCGCTCATTTGATGGATAGGGATATTTCAACCTTGTCGTTTGGAGAGACGCAGCTGGTCATGATCGCCGCGACCTGTCTGACGCCGGCGGATATCCTGCTGATGGATGAGCCGACCTCCCATCTTGATCCGCCCTATATCAAATTATTCTATTCATATATGAAAGAAATGGCAGAGATCGGCAAAAGCGTTTGCATCACGTCTCAATCGCCTGACGAATACATTTTTGGCGATGAGATTTGGGTTATGGAAAAGGGAAGTATTAAGTCAATTATTCCTGTTGAGAAATGTCCTACGGAACTAAATAAAGTCGGTATACAACTTGATCAGGAGCAGATAAACCTAAAATTGGAGGGATTTAAAAAATGAAGATCCTTCCTTTTATTTATGAATTGTCAACGGATAAAAAGCTTGTAAATGCAGCAGAAATAGACCTTAACGCCTTATCCTGTACGGCGATCATCGGAGCGGTTGGCAGTGGTAAATCACTTTTGATAAAATTACTGGCCGATTCTCATCTGCACCGGATCGGCGCCTGGTCCAAATATCCCTTCTGCGCCTATTTATCACAGGATCTGACACGTTTATTCACGGGAAATACGCCTAAGACCATTCTTGAGTTGTATGGGGACAAGCGATATATGGTCGGACAGCATTTCGACCACGGGCTTTTTGATGACTATGCCAAAAGATTGGAAATTAATGATCTTGTAGAGGCGAATCGTCGACTTGCTCATTATTCCGAGGGCGAAAGGCAGCGACTAGGTATTTGCCTGGCGGCAGCAGTCAAAGCGGAAGTGACCATTTTAGATGAACCGACAACCGCCCTGAATATGAACTATCGTCAAATTCTTTATGATATGATCGAAGAAATTAAAAAACGAAGCATGGTATTCATCATATCTCACCGTCTCCTGGATTGTCTTATGACTGCCGATCATATGATCAAAATGGAGAATCTGGCTATAGCTGAACATTTTCCGGTGGAACAAATCATTGAAAAAGATCATATTTTAAGCTATTATTCCCTGCAGAAAGAGGAAAACGATGTACGAAGACAAGATCAAAGATAAATTTGTAACTCAAGAGTCGGACACCGACCGCTATTTTACGCTTGCGAATATCATTTCCATGTTGCGGATCCTTCTGACCGTCCCTGCCGTTTGGCTTTTTGCCACCGATAAATGGGAATGGGGACTGGTGATACTTGGGATCTGCGTGATCAGCGACTGGCTGGACGGATTCGTCGCCAGGAAAACACATGAAGTCTCGGATTTCGGCAAATTCATTGATCCCCTGGCAGACAAGGTCGTTGCAGCAGCCATGATCGTTCTGATGGTCATCAGAATGGGTTTCCCGATATGGTTTTTAGGCGTTCTGATAGCGCGCGACGCCTCTATTTTTATCATGAAAAGGATTTTTTATAATCGCTATAGAATCGTAACCGGTGCCAATATTGCCGGGAAGATGTTCATTCTTGTCCTGACAGTTGCCGGAGTGCTCTGGCTGCTGGAATTTTATCTTGGCGTAAATCTTTACGCGATCTATGTGCTGTATTTTGATGCATTGTTGATGCTGGTCAGTTGGGGGATATATATTGTACAGACGATGAAGATGTTCAGAAGCCAGAAGCCGGAAGCCGGAAGGCGGAAGGCGGCAGATTGAAGCCGGGAATAAAAATAAAAGTAGAGACGCGACTAATCGCGTTTTTACAAATATCATAGAAAGAGCATATGGGTTTATTTAAACGAAAAAAGAAACAGGAACAAACGCCTCAGGATATCAAGACAGGGGAGCATTACGATAAAGGTTTAAAAAAAACAAGAAACAGATTCAAAGAAGGTTTATTGTCCCTTTTTGGCCGCGGAATGAAAGTATCGGAAGATTTCCTGGATGATATCGAGGCATTTTTATATGAATCCGATCTGGGGGCGGACATATGCGAGACGATTCTTAAAGATATCCAAGCTGTTTCAAGAAAAAAAGAACTGGTCGATTCGGATGATATCAGGGATATCATGGAGAACATTTTTTCCCGGATGTTCGAAGGTGATGATCTGAGTATTCCCATAAACAGCCGGGATCCCTTTGTGATCCTTGTTGTGGGTGTGAACGGGGCAGGGAAGACGACAACGATCGGTAAACTTGCATCATTGTATCGGTCAGAAGGCAAAAAGGTCCTTATAGTGGCAGGCGATACCTACAGAGCCGCCGCAATTGAACAGTTGGATGTATGGGCTGAACGTGCCGGTGTGGATATTATCAAGAACCTGGATGCGAAAGCGCCCTCAGGCATCGTTTATGACGGAATTCAGGCCGGTGTGTCGCGCGGATCCGATGTGATCCTGGTCGATACTGCCGGCAGACTTCACAGCAAGACGCATTTGATGGAAGAACTGGATAAGATCAAGCGCGTGATCAAGAAGATCATTCCGGATGCTCCGCACGAGACCCTGTTGGTCCTTGACGGATCGATCGGACAGAATTCGGTTGTCCAGGCTCAGGAATTCACAAAAGTAACCCCCGTGACCGGTTTGATCGTTACAAAACTTGATGGAACAGCCAAGGGCGGTTCCATGATCGGGATCAGGAAAAAACTCGGCATTCCGGTCAAATATATCGGTTTGGGTGAAAAGCTGGAAGATCTTCAGCCCTTTGATCCGGTGAATTATGTGCAGGCGATGTTTGAAGGATTTGAAGAGAGTTGACCTACTACGCTCCTGACGGAGCTTCGAAGGTTGAGAGTTGAAGTGTTGAAACGTTGAAATATCACTAAGACTGTCATCTCGACCGTAGTGATCCGTCAGTTGACGGAGAGCGAAGCGGAGAGATCTATTCATGAGATGATGCTGTTGAAACGTTGAAGCGTTGAAGTATTGAAATGCACCGGGTTTAAACCCGGTGTTACTGAAGAATGGATCAGTAACCCTGTGGTTTTACCCCAGGGAGACTCTGGAAAGTTAATATAGGTCAACCCCTCGACAAGCTCGGGGTTGGTTATTTAGGAGTTCGGTTCCCGGGGTTTCACCCCGGGTTATTACATAGTTAAACCCCTCCATCCGTCGGGGTTATATAAAAAGAAAATTGGGATTATATAAAAAGCATATCGGGATTATATAAAAAGCATATCGGGATTATATAAAAAGAATATTAAAGTGAATACATGAAGAAATTTAACATAATATCCCTGGGCTGTTCAAAAAACCTGGTTGACAGCGAAGAGGTCAAGGGCCTTTTGCTTAGTGGCGGTTTTGAGTATGTCGAGGAAGCTGAAAAGTCCGATGTGCTCATTATTAACACTTGTGGGTTTATTCTTCCGGCAAAAGAAGAAAGTATCAATACAATTTTACAGGCCGTTAAGCTCAAAGAGAACGGACAAATAAAATCTTTGGTGGTCATGGGCTGTTTGTCTCAGCGTTACATGGATGAATTAAAACATGAACTTCCCGAGGTCGATGTATTTTTCGGTGTTGATGAGATCTCTGACGTGGCTAAATATCTCTTGCATAGAGATGCAGTTCCTGCGCCAAGATCGTTGATGACACCCGGTCATTATGCTTTTCTTAAGATCGCCGAAGGCTGCAACAACAATTGCGCCTATTGCGCTATTCCGCTTATCAGGGGCAAGCAGGTGAGTTTGACTCCCGACGTCATTTTTAAAGATGCCGAGAATATGGCCAAGCAGGGTGTTAAAGAGCTCATCGTCATTGCCCAGGATACTACCACATACGGTTGGGACCTTGGAAAGGATATCAGATTGCCGGGTTTATTGAAAGAGCTTGATGCCATGGATGCATTCCCCTGGATCCGACTGCATTATGCGCATCCGGCACATTTTGATCCGGCATTGATCGATGTGATCAACAACTCAAAGAGCATTCTCCCATATATTGATATTCCCATTCAACATATCAATGCCGAACAGATCCGTGCCATGAAAAGAGGGAAGGATGGAGATCACATTCGTCAATTGATCGCAAAACTTCGCGCAGAGATCTCGCATCTGGCACTTCGGACGACTGTAATGGTCGGTTTCCCGGGTGAAACGGATGAAGCATTCAATGAATTGCTCGATTTCGTGAAAGAAACGCGTTTTGACCGTCTGGGAGGATTTACTTACAGTCAGGAAGAAGGCACTCCGGCCATGCCGTTTGGAGATCCGATACCTGAGAGTATTAAACAGCGGCGGCTTGAAGCGATCATGACAGCCCAGCAGGAAATTTCGCTTGAAAAGAATCGGGAAATGTTAGGAACGACCCAACAAGTCCTGATCGATGCATATGACAAGTCCACAGGTGACAGTTACGGACGGACTTTCCGCGATTCACCCGATATTGATAATCGTGTTATTATTCCAAGAGAATTGAAGAAGGGTGAGTTTTATGAGGTGGAAATTACGGATGCGGTGGATTATGACTTATTAGGAGATATAATAAAAGATTGATGGGAGAGACGCAGCATTGCTGCGTCTTTACCAAATTTCGTTATTTATTGATCAAATGCGATGGCACCACCGCATTCAACATCTTCAATTTCACATAATCCCCGCGATAGAAATAATAGCCCGGATGTTCACTTTGGTAAGCGCTTCTTGATGAATCTTTAACCAGGAACCAGTCAATACCGTCAATATTTACGTATCCGATAATATGAACCGCATGATCATCGCCGGTGGTTTCATTGTAAATACGATATTCGCGTGAATCCTGATTGATCAGATCTTGAGGAATATCAATTTCAGGAATAAAAGCAATGCCTTCATAACGGTTATAACCGGGTTCACTTGTATCACCGCCGATAGGAACAGAATATCCGGCTTTAACTGCTTTAACAATGGTTGAATAGAATTCGTCGATAGGAAGATTGTAAAATTCTTTTCCTTTCCACCAGTGGTCTGGAAATGGAAAGTTATCGTATTCGTAAAAAGCTGAACTTAAGGTTGACTGAATGGATGTGTATTTTTCAGGATTGAATTTTATAACTTTTTTATAAAAACTTTTGGGTGTATAACTTTTACCCTCGTACTTAAATTCTTCCGGCATTTCTCCCAAATGCTTTGTCAGAATATCTTTAACATATCTCAAAGCAGATTCTTTATCCCAATGATCATTGGCTTTCAAATAGTCAAGATAGACTGCAAGTTCCTCATATAAGGGACCTGCATCATACCCTTCGGGCGTAGGGTTACCCGGAAAATCCTTTTCGGGGATCAGTCCGTATTCTTCCGCGACCCTGAAAGTTTCACCGATCTGTG
>CAYVLJ010000037.1:6034-16118 GCA_964452375.1 uncultured bacterium
ATCCCACACGTATATCTTTTTCACCTCTTGTCTCGATAAAATGCCGGCATTTCTGGTAAAAATCCCAGTAAACGATCTGCATAACGGCAAGTTTTATCTCTTTGCCCTGTTTCCGCTGTACTTCCGTTTCTATGAATGAGATCCCGGTATGCGCCCAGCAAGAGCCGGTCAGTCCCTGATGTTTGGGCGAAAAATGGAAAAATGGATTGAATTCATCGATTGTTCTGGGCGGATTCACATCTTCTGTAGAAGCAAAAAGCTTCATGACAGTTTCATCTTCCCAAGTATCTTGAATATTATCTGTAATCTTTATTTTTCGGTCTATCTTTTCTTGCCTGAATTCTTTGATCTTGGCATGGACCGGATCTTTGTATTTCTCTTTGTACTCAAGTGTGGTTTCTGCGAGTACCAAACTGCACAGAGTGAGAAGAATGATTAGTTTTTTCATTAGTCTTCCTTTGGTTTAAGGATATAAAATTCACCTTTGGTCAACCCCTCGACCTTGCTCGGGGTTGGTAATCTGTGATTTCATCTCCCGGGGTTGCACCCCGGGTTATTACTTGGTTAAACCCCTCCATTCTCAACTTCGCTACCAACTACGCCAAGGCTTCGTTGGTCAAGAAAGCTTTGTTGAGCTCGCGTCGGGGTAATATTTCCTAAACTTCTAAACCACTAAACCACTAAACGTAAACCCATCTGAGTGATCTGTGAAATCTGCGGTTATAAAATTCTTCTATTTAGTTTTTCAAGTTCTATCAACATAAGCTTATGTATAACCGGATTGCCGGCGACAATATTGTTATCGGTAAATTTGTAAGGCTTACCCTCAAAATTCGTAACGATACCACCGGCCTCTTCAACCAGTAAAATACCGGCTGCTACGTCCCAGGGTTTGAGGTGCAATTCCCAGAAACCGTCAAAGGTTCCGGACGCTGTAAAAGCCATGTCCAGTGCTGCAGAGCCGGGTCTTCGCACACCCTGTATTCGCCTGTTGAAATGATCGAAATATCGAAGATTGTTCTCCGGGTTTGTCGGATAATCGTATGGGAAACCCGTAGAGAACAGGCATTCTTTTAATATTACATGCTTTGAAACATATACTGATCTGCCGTTCAGCTTGGTACCGGACCCTTTCTGCGCTTCAAAAAGATAATTGATCATCGGATTATAGACATAGCCGTGAGTTGGGATCCCATTTTCATGCAAAGCAAGTGAGATACAGACCATAGGAAAACCATGCACGAAATTCAAAGTACCGTCAATGGGGTCCATTACCCAAAGTCTCTCGGCTTCTTTCAACTCGGAATCCGTTTCTTCGGATAAAAATTCCGATCCCGGCAATAGCTTGCCCAGTTTGTCTTTTAAATACAGTTCAACTTGACGATCAACTTCTGTTACCAGGTCCACATCGGTGGATTTGCTGTCAATTATTTTCTTGGTATGAATACGCTCGGCAATGATCTTTCCGGCTTCTGAAAGTATGTCTACGATCTTGTTGCGCATGTGAGCTCCATGTTAATGTGAAATGTAAAGATAATTGATCATATGAGCAAATAGTATAAGCACTGGGCGCTGCGCACTGAGCGCTGAGAGGAGAAGGTGAGAATCTCAGAGCTCACCCTCACAGTGCTCAGTGCTTTAAAATAAAAAAACCCCTCAATAATTTAACTCATCAAGGGGCAATAAGTCTATGTTAGAAAGCTCTATTTTACGAGAAGCATCTTCGTATTCAGTATACCCATATCAGTCTTCAATCTTGCAATATAAACGCCGCTAGGCAAGGGACCGGCATTGAAATTGACCTTATAGGAACCGGCTGCCTGAGATTCGCTGATCAGATTGGCAACGCGACGTCCGTTAACATCATATACCGACAGATCAACATTGCTGAATGCCGGCAATTCGTAAGTAATGGCCGTTGTAGGATTGAAAGGGTTCGGATAGTTCTGTGAAAGCTTGAATTCCGAAGGAACATCGTTTTCCGCTATTGCAACACCTCCTGGTGTCATTACAACAAGGTCTTCAATATAGATCGTGCCTTCGTTTGTGCCCAGACTGTCGATATATTCGAGTTGGAATGAATCAAAATTCAACTGTCCGTCAAGCGTGCCGTCGGAAACTCCTTCCCAGCTTCCGTTGTTACCCGAACGCAGATCCCATTTCAGAAGTCTCCAGCCGATAAAATCGATATTGAACCATTCACTGACCTCATGAGAGCCCGTTCCCGATGGATCATCAACGGCAAAACGGAATTTGTTGTTAGAACCATCACCGAAAACCCAGGCCTGCATGACGCTTTCATTGGTAAATTTTCGTTGTGCCTGGGTACTGGCCACATCCAGATATTCACGCAGCATTCCCGTTTCGGCCACAGCATCGAATTTATAATATAATTTCATTGAATACGGACTGTGGTTGCAATGATTTACAAATCGGTCATCAGCAGATGCGTTTCCGTCAATTAAATTAATTGTTGAACCGCTGAAACCTGGCTGTTTCCATGAACCTGATAAAGAAGAGGGGGAAAATGCATCAATGACAAGCGTGTCGGCATAATAGGGGACAGTAGAATTAATGATCAGACCGGCGGTCTTATTCGTTGTTGTAGTATTTCCGAATAGATCAGTTATGCCGGCATATACAACCCTCATATAACTGTTCGATCGCTCCAATTCTTCGGTCGGGAAAAAGGATACGATAGTTTTTCCATTAATGAAATAGATATCATATTCTGTTGGAATAATCACATCCTCGCCTGTAGTTCTGTAAAAGCGGTATTTATCAACGATCCCACCCGTAGTATCGATGATCTCGTCATATGTATATGAAATGATGGGCTGCAGGTCTGCATGTCTGGCATATTTATTCGGGAACCAAATATCAATACTGGGAGGAAAAATATCCCGGGGGCTGGTTGTGAAGTTCAAGACAAAATCATCACCGCCTATACCGTCCTGATTACCGTCCAGATTCTGTTCACGGTTTCCTTTGATCGTATCGGCATCAAGTGTAAGAGTATAGTCAGTTTCAACCTCGAGACTGTCATTGGCATAAGTGAGAGTTAAAGTCCTCATGTTTGTACTCCATGAGTAAATAAGATCTTCAGCCGGACTTAAAGTTAAACCTTCTCTGACAGCAGCAGTGTCCATTTCATGAGAAAATTCAAGAACAATGGGTTCCCAGGCCGGATGGTCAGTTTCATTATTCATCGGAGTATAAGTTTTGACATAAGGCGGCATTGATGAAGTAAGGAACAGGTTCCTTTTCCAGAAAAACTTCGAATCATTGATTGTGATCGAAACGGTATCTGCCCAATAACCCGGCGCCTCATATACAAGTTCGTAATCACCATAAGACAAACTGTCAAACAGATAGAATCCGTTGTTCCGGTTATAGCCATGGTTATTATTATAACCGTTCATGTAGTAGTCATAATTAGAAGAATTATCGATAGCGGCCCAATTGTTTGGATTGATAGGTGATCCGGTGGTTATTTGTGACCACTGCGGTGTGTATTTGTCAACATACATTGTTGTATTGCCAAAGTAAATTCGGCTGCTGTCAGGTGAGCCGGCTGGATATATCGTCACTTTTAAACTGTCAATGGGTTTGTAAAGATCATATGATCCGGAACGATATGGATAATCCACAGTTTCTTCGGTTGTACGTGCGATACCTGAAAGATTAGCCATTTGAGGCTCCGGCAGATTGTAATGTTCATAGAATGACAATGCGATCGCCCAAGATTCGTTGATCCTGAAATCAAGATTCTGAAGGCGGTAAGTTTCCGGATAATAGTCGTGAAATGTACCTTCGCTCAACGTGCCTGGTACCTGCAAGGTACGGAAAACGCCAAGATAGGGTCTTCCTGTGCCGTAAAAACTCCAGTCACCCGCTTTGTTAACGCCGGATGTTTGCAAGGCAGCTGAGATATTCGCTCCCATGATATCCGATAGTTCCATTTCAGCCGGGCATTTGGGATAGCCGGAAATACCGTTGATCCTTGAGTCACCGGTAGGTCCGGGATACAGCATCAGCGTTGTATGTCGGGTACTTGCGGTCAATCCGGAGGCATTACTGTGAATGGAATGCATCCAATCGGAGTTGTTATCATTGGCAATAGCGCAAATACTTGATAAATAGAGATTATCAGATCTCCGATTATGACGACGCGTCATAATGATTTTGAATTTAGCCCGGGTGGTGTCGTTCACATCGACAACTCCGTACTCTTTCAATATGGTTTCCAATGCAAGCGCTCTTGTCAGGTTGCCTTCAGATTCCCAATAACCGGCAGGCGTGATCGGGGGACGGTCATTGGATGTATGTCCGCCATGTCCCGCATTGATACAGATCTTATAAGTCAAAGTATCTATTTCCTGAGCTGCGAGAAATGAAAATATGATCAAAAATATTATTGTCAATCGTTTCATACTATATCCTTACTTGATTTCCAAAGTTAATAAGATCGGTTTTCCGTCAGCCGGGTTATCGCAAATGATCTGTTTTCCATCAGGTGACCATTGCGGATACATCTCTATGAGATCCATGCTGTCAGTCAGGCGGATCAAATCCATTCCGTCATCACTGACGAGATAGATATCTGAACTGATATAAGTATAACCGTCATCGATATCACGCATAAATGCGATCCATTTTCCGTCCGGGGACCATTGAGGTGCTCTGGCGTTCTCAATTTCAGAAATTACTTGACCATCCATATCACAAATATACAGGTCATTTCCTCCAACAACACAAAACCTGTCGCCATTCGGAGAGACCGAAGGCCATATATGGGGATGATCTCCGGCAGGCTGAAGGATCTTGGTTGTGCCATAGCTATAAAGAACAATTTTACTGTTCAGGGTAAATGCTACCGGTTTGGAAGGAAGAGTCGCTTTTGCAAAATTATTTTTGATCTTATTCTTTTCAACATAATATACACCGTGATTTGTGATCTTAGGCGCACTCTCAAGACGAATATTTTTTACGACAAGATCCTTTTCTTTTGTTTTACTGTCATAAACTGAGAAAGAACTTGTTTTAAATCCATTATCATAATTATCAATACGATATCTTATAACACCATTTTCATCCATTTGAGGGTCAAATCCGCTTTCGGCAAATCTGGAAGCTTTTTTATCCAGAAGATCATATGTGTATAAACCATCATCGGCATTGTATAAAATATGACGTCCATCAGCGCTGAAAACCGGCTGAATGGCATTCTTGCTGATATCTATGACCTGAGTATCAATAAGACGAACCTCCGCACTTAACACTGAGGCTATCAGCAAAGTAAGAACCCATAACTTTTTCATGTATCCTCCAAAGATTATTATACATTTTATTGCGTGAAATATAATTTTTAATTCATTTAATTACAACACGAAAGGTGATTAATTGTTTCCTGAAAGCATTTTAAGGTTTAACGTTTAAGGTTTAACGTGTAATATTTTCATCGACTCATCAACCCATAAACCAATCAACCTTGATGTTTAGAAGTTTAACGTTTAAGGTTTAACGTGTAATATTTTCATCGACTCATCGACTCATAAACCCATAAACTTATTAACTTATCAAAAAAAAGACGGAGAGATCTCCGCCTTTTTAATATTGAAATGATATTTGAATTACATTTCAGACAATACCTTACGGATCACCTTGCATCCGTGCATCAGCTCTTCTTTAGAAACGTTCAAATGCGGACGGAAACGCATGGACTGATCGCCGCAGGGCAGGATCATTACTTTATTTTTCCACATTTTGCTTAGGAATTCACCTCGTTTATCACCATTCGGCAGATCGAATGCACACATGAGACCTTGTCCGCGAACATTGGAGATCAATTCGGGAAATTCATCCCGGATCTTCTGCAATTCTGCAAGAAGGATTTTTCCCATTTCTGCAGCTTTCTCAACGAGATTTTCTTTTTCGATGACTTCAAGCGTGTATTTGAAACGCATCATGTCAACAAGATTGCCGCCCCATGTAGAGTTAATGCGGCTCGATTCGACAAAAACGTTCCGTTCCACTTCATCGAGCTTCGGACCTGCGAGAATACCGCAGACCTGGGTTTTCTTACCAAAAGAAATGATATCCGGTATGACATCGTAGTTTTGGTGTGCCCAGAATTTACCTGTCAGACCGACTCCGCTTTGGACTTCATCGAAAACCAGCAGAAGTTCGTTGTCATCACAGATATCCCGCAATGCTTTGAAAAACGATTTACTGAAATGATTGTCACCGCCTTCGCCCTGAATAGGCTCGATGATGATACATGCGATATTTTTCGCATCCTTGGCAACAATATCTTTGATCTCTGCAATTGCTTTTGCTTCAAGTGCTTCATTGGCTTCTTTGTTATCTTCCAATGGGAATTTAAGTTTCGGGTTAGTTACCCTGGGCCAATCGAAAAGCGGGAAATATTGCGTTTTTCTGGGATCGGACGTATTCGTCAGAGACAGGGTGTAACCTGTTCTGCCATGGAAAGCCTGTTTGAAATGAAGGACCTTATACCCAACGGGTTCTTTTTCACCTTTTTCAAAATTCTTGCGTACTTTCCAGTCAAAAGCCGCCTTCAAGGCATTCTCAACAGCCAGACCGCCGCCCGATACAAAGAAAGCATGCGGAAGATAATCCGGAATGCCCACGCGGGAGAAAGTGTCGAGGAAATCGGCCATTTCTTCCGAATAGATATCAGAGTTTGTCGGCTTGTTTACAGCGACTCTTGCAAATTCATCTTTCTTGGAAACCAAATAGGGATGATTGAAACCTATGGATAAAGATGCGAACATTGAAAAGAAATCAAGATATTCTTCACCGTTTCGCTTGTCCACCAGCCATGAGCCGTGGGATTTTTCGAGGTCAACAATGACATCAAAACCATCTGTCAACATATGTTTTGACAATACATTCTTCACTTCAATTGCTTTTACCATATATTCTCCTTTTTAAGGTGATCAAGATCACCGGTTAATTGTTATATATTGAATTTTATTCCCTGTGCCAGCGGCAGGTCTTTACTGTAATTTATCGTATTGGTTTGACGGCGCATATAACCTTTCCAGGCGTCAGAGCCGGACTCCCGTCCGCCGCCGGTTTCTTTTTCGCCGCCGAAAGCGCCGCCGATCTCAGCGCCTGAAGTTCCGATGTTCACATTGGCGATACCGCAGTCTGAGCCCCGGCAGGAAAGGAAAAGTTCCGATTCACGGACATCTTGAGTAAAGATGGCAGATGAAAGACCCTGGACCACATCGTTCTGAATGGCAATGGCATTCTCTACATCACCGCTGTATTTGATAAGGTAGAGGATAGGAGCAAAAGTTTCTTCCTGTACGATCGCCATATCATTTGTCACTTCACAGATCGTGGGTTTAACATATGTACCTGTTTTAAATTCAGGACCGGACAATACTTCATCCCCACAGAGAACCTTACCACCTTGTTCTTTAACCTGTTTGATCGCATCCTGATACATCTTAACTGCGTCTGTATCGATCATTGGTCCGACATGGTTGGTCTCAACCAAAGGTGTTCCGATTTTCAGTGATTTGTATGCTTTGATCAAGGTTTTTTTGATCTGATCGTAAATATCTTCATGTATAATCACACGGCGAGTGGACGTGCAGCGCTGTCCACAGGTCCCGACGGCCCCAAAAACGATACCGGGGATCGCGAGTTGCAGATCGGCACTTTTTGTAACAATAATGGCATTGTTTCCGCCTAATTCACAAATAACCTTACCGAATCGGCGTGCAATGACCTCGTTTGCATGACGGCCGACGCGCGTTGAGCCGGTAATTGAGATCAGTCCGACCTCTTTATCTTCCAACATGGCCTCACCGACATCACGACCGGAACCAATGACCAAATTGAAAATACCGTCCGGCAGATCGTTTTCTTTCATGACTTCGGCAATGATCTTTTGCGTTGCAATAGCTGTCAGAGGAACCTTTGAAGAAGGTTTCCAGATACACACATCGCCGCAGACGGCAGCCAACATGGCGTTCCATGCGTAAACTGCGACAGGAAAATTGAAAGCAGAAATGATACCGACTATACCAATAGGATGATACTGATCATACATACGGTGTTCGGGGCGTTCAGCGTGCATGGTGAATCCGTAAAGTTGACGTGACAGGCAAACGGCAAAATCGCCAATATCGATCATTTCCTGACCTTCACCATAACCTTCTTGAATGGATTTACCCATTTCCAAAGTTACCAGTTTACCGAGCTCTTCTTTATATTCTCGCAGTTTTAGACCTATTTGACGTACGATCTCTCCGCGTTTTGGAGCCGGAACGTTACGCCAGACGGAAAATGCGCGCTGAGCCTGTTTTTTAACGGCTTCATAATCTTCATGCGAACAAGTTTGAACTTTCGCAATATGTTTTCCATCTATGGGAGAGGTGATGTCTAAAACTTTTGTTGTTTCGGATTTGATCCATTCCTGACCGGTTGAACATCCGCTGTTCATATCAAGAATATTAAGTTTCTTCAATAAATTTGAATCCATTGTGAAAACCTCCACTATTATTGTCGTTTATATTTTACAAACGTAAATTCGTCAAATTCTTCCGACGATTCTTTAGTCCAATGATCGACGTCAAATATAGGAAAATAAACATCCCCTTCATAGTCTTTTTTTATCCATGAAATATACAAATAATCGACGTATGGAAGAGCATGTTCATAAGTATATGCCCCGCCCATTATAAAGATGGGTTTACCAAGCTCCTGTCCCTTTTTCAAGGCCTCATCCAGGGTTCTGCAGACGGTGATATATTCGTTAGATTCTAACTCCGGCGAGATCACAATATTATTTCGGTTCGGCAACTTTTTCATATTTAGTGACAGATAAGTGTTGTGCCCCATAATGCAGGTATTTCCGGTCGTTTGGCGCTTGAAATGTTTCAGATCCTCTGAAATATGCCAGGGAAGCTCGTTGCCCTTGCCGATGATGCGGTCTTTGGTCATACCGACGATGATGATGACGGGTTGTTTGTTCATATGTTCTCCGATGACCTGCCAGCTCGTCGCTCCGGAGGAGTGGTGCTGGCTGGTCGAATTATTTTTCGACCATCCGGCAGATCCTCATTGCATTCGGACGTCAGCCGGAAGGTCAATTAAACCGCAACCCCAAATTTGATCTTTGGTGCTGCTTCATAATCTTTCAATTCAAAATCCTCAAATGTCAGGTCGAATATCGGTTTCTTTGCAATGGTCATGGTTGGCAAAGGACCCGGCGTGCGTTTGAGCTGTTCTTTGAGTCCCGCGATATGATTTTCGTAAATATGCGCGTCAATGACCGTATGTGCGAATTCTCCAACCTCATAACCGCATTCCTGAGCTAAGATCATCGTCAATAAAGAGTAGCAGGCAAGATTGAATGGGATGCCCAATGCGATATCGCCGGAACGCTGTGTTAAATGACAATTCAGTTTATTGCCGCTGACATTGAAGCAAAAACTGTAATGACACGGAGGCAATTTGCTTTCTGCGGCATTACCCGGGTGCCATGCCGAAACCACCATGCGGCGCAGATTCGGCGTATTGGGGTTGACTTTGATCTCTTTGAGCGTATCGATCACGAACTGGATCTGGTCAAAGACGAGCGTTCCCGTTTCCGGGTCGCGTTTGGTCCATTTCGTTTTCCAGTTCTCTCCCGGAAGATGACCGGTTTCGGGTACCGGAAAGCGTCGCCAGAAACGTCCGTAAGCGGTTTCGAGCAAGCCGTCTTCATTGGCCCATGCATCCCATATTTTGGTTTTTGTACGCAAATTCTTGATATGTTCTTCGCCGCTCAGGTACCATAAAAGTTCATGCAGCATGGATTTATAATACATTTTCTTGGTGGTCAACAGGGGGTAGCCTTTGGAAATATCGACCTTGTAAAAGTATGCGAAAGAAGACAGAGTGGATACACCGGTGCGATTGGTTTTTTTAACTCCATTCTTTAAAACATAATCGACCATATCAAGATATTGTTGCATGAAAATTGCTCCCAATTGTGTAATAAAACTCAGTTGTGATATTAAGAAAAAAATCGCTGATTTCCAATTGAAAAAATGGAAAAAAG
>CAYVLJ010000038.1:0-3628 GCA_964452375.1 uncultured bacterium
TTTCATCAGGATCATCTTTTTGGTGGATGTGAATGATCCGCTCTGCAGACGATAAAAGTATACTCCGGAACTGTAGCTGGAAGCATTCCACTTCAATGAATAGCTTCCGGCAGTTTGATACCTGTTGATCAGAGTTTCAACCTGTCGTCCCGTAAGGTCGTAGATCGTGATATTCACGTTCTGTGCTTCCGGCAGGGTGTATCTTAAAGTTGTGACAGGATTGAAGGGGTTGGGATAGTTCTGTTCCAACGTGTATTCCGCCGGGATATGCGTATCATGGTCAATGGATGTTGAAACCGTTTCACCGGCAACTGCAAGTGAACTGAAATGGGCAACACCCGAGAAGATCCGGTTGAAGTTTAGATCGACCGTTGTGGCGGTTATTCCGGTTGGATCGAAGAGTATGCTGTCGCCATCCATTGAGGTAAAATACATGCTCAATGTTTCGGGATCAATACCCAGATTATTCAGTAATCCGCGTTTAAAGACCAAACCGACGACCAGCGGTGTTTCAAAAATGTACGGTTCTTGTATGGTATCGTTCACCATCACGGTAAAATCAACACCGGCCAGCACACCTTCATGTCCCCAGCCAACGCTGTCTCCACGGATCTCTGCGAATTGAGGCAGACTTATATGAATTCGGATATCTTCGGTTAAAGAACCAATGGGGAAATAGATCTGTCCACCGTTAAGCACATTCATGGGATGCGGCAATCCGCCCAGTGTCCAGATCTCGCCTTCGGTCAATTCTTGCATAATTGAATAACCCATTGGGCTGGGACTGTCGCGAGTGATCGTTATATTGTTCAAGCTGTCATCAAGTGTTGAATCCTGAACGATGACCAATGCGGATGCAGACATATCGCCCAATTCGACCTTAACGATCGCAAATCCCGTAGCAGAGACATTGAGCAGTCCGTTTTGATCGATCGACCCGACCGGCATACCTTCCAGACTCCAGGTAAATGTCGTATCCATTTTAGGACCGGAACTGTCACTCTGTGTTTTTTCATAAACAGAATATTGGACCTGATCACCGATCGCTATGATCGTATCCCTGGGGAAAAGAATAAAATCGCAGTATTCATTGGGTCCTTCGGGATCCTCAAGATTTCCCGAAGGAAAAACGCTGACATAGGCCCAGGCCATCAGTTCGCCGACGTAAACCTCTACCAGTCCTTCACCGGGACGAGCTGCAATAAATTGCCCGCTTGTACTGTCAAGCGCACCCAAAGAATCAGGTCTTAAATTCCAAACGCCCACGGTATCCGTTTGAACTTCATTGGTATCGATGTAAACAACAGAATACTGCAATGTGTCCCCGACGTACATCTCCATATCGCCTTGTACGATCTCTACAGCGGGCAATAAAACATCATCCTGCCCATTTTCCATTGGATCAATTAGCAGATCAACGGTATCACTGAGTTCATCAAGCGTTGCGATCAGGACGCCTTCTCCCTCGTTTTTTGCAACCAATATTCCTTTGCTGTTGACCGTTGCCAGCTGGTGCGGATCAACGGTCCAAACGACAGAAGTATCGATCTCATTCTCATTCGAATCGATGAATACCGCCTCAACCTGAAGCGTATCACCAACAGTTAACTCGATCTCTTCAGGTTCGATCTTCAGGGTCTGAGCAAAGACCAGACCGCTAAAAAGCGAAAACAATACGATCATAGAAACTGTTTTCAGCTGCTTTATCAATTTGTACATGGTGTGTCTCCTTTTAATGGTTAAAAACTACTTCACTATATAGACACATTCAAGTTAATTAATGGTTAATGCGTTCGTGATTTTATATATTAATTCAGGAAACGTATTTATGACACGAGGTAAGGAATGGAAAAGATCATAAGGTTACTGCTTGAGAACTTCACTTTAAGCTTTTTAATTCTTGGGTTTATCGTTGCGGGACGGTTTTATATACCGACATTCTGATACCACTTATCGGATTTATTTTATTATACATAAAATACACTTTAAAAGAGAATGGGGTCTCATAGATTTAGTAAGGGCTGGAGATAATAGTGATGAGGAATTTAAACGTTAAACCCTAAACAAGCTCGCAAAAAATCCTTGCCTTTTACTGCCTGCTATCTTCCGGCTTCTGGCTTCCGGCTTCTGGCTTCCGGCTTCCGGCTACCGCTTCCTGACTTTTTTCTTTACCCTGCCGGCTGCAACCTTACCTGTCAGCAATGATATGGGCAATCCGGCAGGACTGTAGGTCCACTGTCCCGCCTGATAGATGTGCGGCATGACGGTCTCTACAGCTTTTGGCATACTGATCATGGATTGCGGGACCGGCATATAGGGATTGGTAAAAGCCCACCCAACAATTGCTCCATCGGTGTTGCCGGTATGCTTTTCAAGACTTAAAGGTGTTGCAGAAAAATGCAGTTCAACAGATGCTTTCAAGCCCGGGAACAAACTTTTATCAAGAATATCAATGATCAAGTCTTCACTGAAGGTTTTAAATTCTTCATACCATCCCGAATCATTGATATGTTTACAGAGATCATAATCAAACAGACAGCTCACGATCATACCTGTTTTGCCCTTAGGCGCCAATGATGGATCACGCAATACGGGGAATGATATCTCAAAGGTATTATAGTAAAAGTAATCTTTGAGATAATTTTTGATATGTTCTTTATTTTTCTGATTTTTATCAGGATGATTATTTTTTAGCCATGCTTTCATATGATCAGGTTTTGCAACATGAAGCCCTCGTTTATCGGGTGTATAGAAAACATGCTCTGTACAGATCGAATTAAAATATTCGGGATCCTTGTCAACTCCCAAATACACTGATAAAACAGATTCCGCCCCTCTGAGATCTTTGATGGCTTCCTGTCTGCGGCTGACTTTTTTCTTTAATTTCCCGTTGGATATTTTCGAACTGTCGACAATAGAATACAGGTATTTGTTGTCCGCCGTCCAGATCAGATGATCGTAATGATAGGTTTGACCGTGCTGATCCCGGATGATCTTATTTTCCGGATCCAGTGAACAGATCTTGGTTTCGGTATGGATAAGGCAATCATGCTCTTTCATGTAATTGACAAGGGCTTCAGGTAAAGAACCGGTTCCGCCTTTGGGGTAATTATAGTCGAAATAAAACAAAAAATAACTTAATGCGAAAGAAGCAGGCGTCCCTTCGAAAAAATGCTGAATGATAATATCGATCAGTGCCTGGTTTTGGGTGATATTTGACAGATACTCCTCCACCGGCATTTTAAATTTCGCTAATTTTGGTATGGTTGAGATCAATTTGACCAGCCATGGCAGCACGGTTTTAAAGAAAGATACTTTTTGCTTTTCTTCTCCGCTTTTATAAACCGGTGCTTCGTTTCCCAACAGAACCATCATGTATTTCATGACATTTCTGATATCCCGCATGATGATGTCGATCGCCTCTGACTCTTCAGGATAAAGGCGTTTAATAAGCGCTTCAAATTCATTGATATCATTTGTTTCTTTCAAAGGAATGATATGGTCTTCGATCCCCAGTGAGACTGTGCTTTTGATGAGTTCCAGATCGATCCCCAGGTCATTCAGGGCGGATATGATCAGTCCGGAACTTTCCACTGCCCTTAGTCCCCCGTCAAAAACATAGCCTTCC
>CAYVLJ010000038.1:3638-16076 GCA_964452375.1 uncultured bacterium
AAGGTGTACCGAAAAATGCCACCGTCTCGAAAACCAAGAGCGGTAAGTATTTTGCAAAAACATAGCCTTCCCGTTCAAAAGAATTGACCAGACCTCCCAAACGCTCTTCTTTTTCAAATAGCGTGACTGAAATTCCTTCTTTAGCAAGAAATGCCCCGGCCGTCAATCCCGCCAGTCCCCCGCCAACAATAACAACATGTTCTTTCATAGATTACCCGTCATGAGTTTGAAGTGGTAAATTTGATTATTATATCGAACAATAATATTAAAGTAATATTTTGAAAATAAAAATACAACTTAAAGTAGAGAGTTGAGAGTTGAGAGTTGAGAGAAATTATGAATGATGAATTAAACTTTAAACGTTAAACCTTAAACTTTAAACGCTTAAACCTTAAACGCGTCCGAGGACGCCTAAACAGCCCGCAGGGCGATAAATTTCTATGTTAGGCTTCAGTTCTTATTCTTTTTCATCAATATCATGCTTACTATGGCAAAAATGAAGAATGCCAGCCCGAACCAGACGTGCAGATGCACGATAAGTTGACGGGCGGGTGAGGTGCCGGAAAGGTAATTGATGAATAATGGTATGGTCGTCAACAAAGTCGCAATAAAACTGACGGTTCTTAGTATATTGAGAACTTTCATTGTATGGCCTCCTTCATTAGATCTTTGTTTTACTTTGGGGATCCGGCACTTTGATCACCAGTACCCTGAGGTCATCCTTGCTTTCGTTATACCAGCAGTGCGTGATATTTTTGGGACTGTCAATGATGGTTCCTTCCGTTACCTGTCTTTTTTCATCTCCGATCAGTACCGTTCCGCTGCCTTCCAGCACATAGAAAGCTACATCCACCGGTGTTTTATGCGGAAGCAATTCCTCACCCGGTTTTATCAGCAAGTGAACGATCCACGCATGTTCATTGCGGTAGAGGTCCCGGGCATCCACTTTATGCGGATTGTCCCGGGATTCAATGTCTTTCCAATGTTTATATTTCATATCATGCCTTTTACTTAAGAGCCAACGAGAAGTCGAATATCCTCATCAACGGTATTGATACCGGCAATGCCGAATTGTTTTACAAGCACACTTGTCACATTGGGGGAAAGAAAAGCCGGCAGAGTCGGTCCGAGGTGTATATTCTTAACACCAAGATAAAGCAGTGCCAGCAATACGATCACGGCTTTCTGTTCGTACCAGGCGATATTGTAAGCGATCGGCAATTCGTTGATATCGTTCAACTCGAAGATCTCTTTTAACTTCATCGCGATGACTGCCAGCGAATAGGAATCGTTGCACTGACCGGCATCCAGGACTCTCGGGATACCCCCAATATCTCCCAAAGGCAGTTTGTTGTAACGATATTTGGCGCATCCGGCTGTCAGGATCACCGTATCCTGAGGTAATTTTTTTGCAAATTCGGTGTAATATTCACGATCTTTCATGCGTCCGTCACATCCCGCCATGACCAGGAATTTCCTGATGGCGCCGGATTTAACGGCATCCACGACCTTATCGGCCAGGGCAAAGACCTGGTGATGGGCAAAACCCCCGACGATCTCGCCGGTTTCGATCTCTGTGGGCGGCTCACAGCGTTTGGCATGCTCGATAATAACAGAGAAGTCCTTAGGCTTGCCGTCAACCCGGTCGGGAATGTGAACACAACCTTCAAATCCCGACGAACCCGTGGTATAGATCCTGTCCATGTAAGATGATTTTGGCGGGACGATACAATTGGTAGTGAACAGAACGGGACCGTTAAAGCTTTCAAATTCCTGTTTCTGCTTCCACCAGGAATTGCCGTAATTTCCGACAAAATGTTCGTATTTCTTGAATGCCGGATAGTAGTTGGCCGGCAGCATTTCGCCATGGGTGTACACATCCACGCCGGTCCCTTCGGTCTGTTTAAGTAATTCTTCCATATCTTTCAGATCGTGACCGCTGATCAGGATCGCAGGATTATTGCGAACACCGATGTTCACGGAGGTAATCTCCGGATTGCCATAACTTTCGGTATTGGCTTTATCCAGAAGAGTCATCACATCAACGCCGAACTTGCCGCATTCAAGCACCATTGCTACCAGTTCATCCGCACTGTGTTCTTCTTCGGTCGCAGCCAGAGCCCTATGCATGAATGCAAAAATATCATCGTTCTTATAACCCAGATTATAGGCATGCTCGGCATAAGCAGCCATACCCTTCAGTCCGTATGTCAGCAGTTCTTTTAAAGAACGCAGGTCCTCATTCGTCTCGGTCAGCACGCCTACCAGCTCGCTGTAAGCAATCATGGTTTCGTCATCTTTGGCTTTCCATGTAGCGCTGTCAGGAAGCTCTTGGGGCAAACCGATGCCGTTGGATGTAAGTTCATTGCGCACAAAATCCCTAACCTCAAATCCTTCACGGATCTTTGCCAGGATCTTTGTCTTGTCAAAATTTGCATTGGTGATCGTCGTAAAAAGCGCTTCAAACACGAATTTGTCGGCTTTTGGAACGATCAGTCCCTGCTGCCGCCCCGTGTGGGCGAAAAACGATACGCCTTTGACCACATGGATAAGCAGATCCTGCAAATTGGCGACATCCGGTTTTTTCCCGCAGACGCCAACCGCCGTGCAACCCATACCCTTTGCGGTCTCCTGACATTGAAAACAAAACATACTCATGGTGATCTCCCTTCTTCATGCGGCTTGAATTCCGCGTTGATCGTGATTTATATTTTCCAATGCCAAATTATGCATAAAGTGTTATATTAATCTGTAACCTATGTTACAGAAATATCATTTTTTGCGGATAAAACATGTCAATATGCGAAAAACTCTCAACCTGCGGACTTTTTAATGGATTCAGCCAGACCGCCATTTGCGATCTTCTTGAAAGCATCGCCTATAAGAAAACCGTTTATGAAAAAAATGATATTATCGCTATGGACGGAGATCCGGTAACGGGTCTTTACATACTTTTAAGCGGCAGTGTCCGCGGGGAAATGACGAACTATTTGGGTAAAGTCGTTAAGATCGAAGACCTGGAGGGCTGCAAACTTCTGGCACCGGCCTTTATTTTCGGGCAGGATAACTATTTCCCTGTCGATATCATTGCAAATGAACATGCCGAGTGCATTTATCTGACCAAAGGATCTTTGCTTAAGTTATTGGAGAAAGACCCCTTGCTCGGACTCAATTTTAAAGATATTATCTCAGCCAAAACACAATTCTTGTCCAATAAGATCAAGTTCCTGGCGCTGCAGCCCCTCAAAGGAAAGATCGCATCCTACATTTTAAAGCGGCTTCGACATATGCCCGATAACAACGTCATCCTTCCCTATTCCCAGGAAAAACTTTCCGACCTTTTCGGCGTTACCCGTCCCGCCCTGGCCCGTGCTTTCGGTGAACTGGTCAATCAAGACATTCTTGAGATCAAAGGCAAAAAGATCAGCGTACTTAATGTAGATGCCTTGCGAAAATTCGTACAATAAATAACAGATACGAGTTATGAGTTATGAATTATGAATTATGAGATAATATTGACAATAAGTTTAAACATTAATTTTAAACGAAGCACTGGGAAATATTGAGAGCTGAGAGAAATTATGAATGATGAATGATGAATTAAACGTTAAACGTTAAACGTTAAACGCTTAAATCTTAAACACGTCCGAAGGACGCATGGACAACCCTCAGGGCGCTAAACTTCTAAACACCTAAATCCGAAGTTTAATATTTCCAAGTCCGCTTTGCTTCCGTATATTAAAAAAAGACTAAAGAGGTGTGATCATGGCACGTTTTTTCAAGAACCGGCATGCCACGCTGGGGCAGCTCCCGGGTGAACCGGTATTCATCGGACAAAAGAAAATGGAGCACACCGATATTCATGTGATCGAATATCACGATAGCTTCCTTAACGAATATGACCCAGCAAACATCAAGGATGTTGTCATGGACAATAAAGCCGTGACCTGGATCAACGTCAACGGTTTGCACGATACCGCACTGATGCGTGAGCTGGCAGACAAATTCAGCATCCATCCCCTGGCGCTTGAGGATATTGTCAATACCGGTCAGCGTCCCCGGATCGAAGAATATGACGAACATCTTTATCTTGTGACCAAAATGATGCGCATCGACCGCAAGGACGATCAGATTCACAGCGAGCAACTGAGTCTGATACTGGCTGATAAACTTTTGATCACATTTCAGGAGCGGCCCGGCGACGTTTTCGAGCCTGTGCGCTCTCGGATCCGGCATCACAAAGGCCGCATACGGAATCAGGGCGCCGATTACCTTGCCTACTCCCTGCTAGACTGCGTTTCAGACCATTATACCTCAGTGGTCGAACATTTCGGTGAACAGATCGAAGATCTTGAAGAGCCCATTCGGAAAGATCCGGATAAAGCGCTTTTGGAAAAAATAAACGATTATAAACAAGAGATGAACTACCTGAAGAAAATCCTGCGTCCAGCCCGGGAAAGCATTGCTGCGATGGCCCGTCTGGATTCGGACCTGATCGACGAGGCAACCCGTCCATTTATCAAGGACCTTTTAGACAGCGTCACCCAGTCCGCCGAGATCACCGACACCTACCGCGACATGCTCTCCGACCACCTGGATATTTACAACACGTCCGTCAACAACCGGCTCAACGAGACCATGAAGGTCCTTACCATCTTCTCCGCTATCTTCATTCCACTGACTTTCATCGCCGGCATTTACGGAACCAATTTCGACTTTCTGCCCGAACTGCATTTCAAATACAGCTACCCTATTTTCTGGGGTGTGCTCATTGTTATTGCAGGGATCATGCTGAGATTTTTCAGAAAAAAGAAGTGGTTGTGAAATTATATTTTGTATCGTTTATGTGCTTTATGAGTTGATTTGGCATTTATGCCGACGGGATCGAAGAACAGTAACCCCGGGTGAAACCCGGGGGCAGAAGCAACTGCAAAAAACCACAAGTCAAAGGTAAATTTATTGATAAATGTATTCTAAGGGTTTACAAACGGCACCATATAAAAATTGAAGCATAAGACGATCCATTACCAAACTCTAAGGCTGAGAAATTTGTCTGAAAGAATAAGGAGGGGAAATTGAACATCATGACCCTCCTGAAGCAATAATTAGCACGAGAAAAAAGATATAATTATAGTGTTTTCTTATATAATTAATAATAAATAATTTTTTTCACTCCATTAAAATTCGCCTTTTCTTCTCCTCTCCGCCTCTCCAATGTGATCTTCATCACACTTTCAATTCTACCCTTGCTCTACATCACCAGCCTCAGTAACTTTATGGGTATTTTATCGTCGGGGGGGCGAGCATGAGCGAGTTAAAACTTATTTCTAAGCACGGTGGCTACCAAACTCAGTAAACAGTAAGCAGTAAGCAGTGTGCGGTCGTAAACTTTGAAAAAGTAAATGGTTAATGGCCAATTTAAATAACCCCACATCATGAATAGATTCTTCACTTCGTTCAGAATGACAGTTTTTTCTCATTTTCTCAGTGTCAAGCGCTCCATGCTTTCATCCATAATTCATAATTTTTAATTCATAATTTCTTGAAGGGCAGCGGGGGATGGAGCAATGGGAAATCGGGAACCCTTACAGGCAAGAGCTGGTTGATGCTCGCTGTGTCACTGCCGATGATGTTGTTCAGTGGATAGTGGATAATAGTGGACGTTATGGACTTTGCGGACGACCGGACCAATCGCCCGAACCGTCCATGCTGTCCACCACTGTCTACCCGGAAATGGCAGCAAATTCTATTTTGGTTTTACTAGCTGTAGCCACCTCTCTTTTAGACCGCCAAGTTGCCCGATTGGCGCGGGATTTTGAAGAGAAAGGAGGGTTTACAGAAAAAATGTACAAAGTTCGCAAAGCCAATACCAAACAGTAAATAATGAACTGAGAAACAGTGAAGAGATGAATGGTTATATATCATTTCATTTACTTCATATCATGAATAGATCTCTTTCCCAGTGCCCAGCACCTAATGCCCAGTGCTCTTACTATCCGCAATGCATAAATTGATCGACCAATTTCATGGTCTCGTCATGGTTGCCGGATATCTTTTTCCTGAGATCTTTGTCATGATAGGCTTTTAGCTTTTTAGCCATGCCCTTGATGAGTCTCTCGGTGAAGACCTCGTATTGTTGAAAGACCTCCGCTTTTTCCAATAAGGCATCGGCAGCCTTGTTACAGGAATCGGGCAGTTGGGCCAGGGAATGCTGACTACCGCTATCTTTAAATATATTACCGTTAACGTAGCTTTGCTCGGCCAGTTCGAGACCCTTGGACATTTCCAGTCCATGCCTCGCGCCAACGCACAAGCCTGCGATCAGCAGATAGATGTCCGCCGAACCGTCGGGACTCCGAAATTCGAAAGTCTGCTTGTCGCTGTAGGAATGCGAGGACGGCGTTTCCAGAGGATTGGCGTTCGCCACCATATCCTTGCCGGTGGTCCATCCCAGCGGAACGCGGATCAGGGCCGAGCGGTTGCGGTCACCCCAGCAGACGTTTGTGGGCGCTTCCTGGTTGGGGACCAGTCTGAAATAACTGGTGGGAATGGTATTGCCGAAGGCACAGAGCGCGGGAGCAATATCCAGCACGCCGGCGATGACTTTTTTCGCAGTTTCACTGAGCTCGCCGTTCTCAAGTGTTACATTTTTTCCGTTTTTCATGGGACGCATATGGATATGCATACCGCTGCCGGCCTTGCCGACGGTGATCTTGGGGGCAAAACTGATGGTCACGCCATAGCGGTATCCCACTTCCCGCAGGATCCACTTGGCAATGATGATCTGATCGGTGGCACTTTCAACGTTCGCAGGCAGAAATTCGATCTCATTCTGTTCATAATCGTGATGCCCGTCACTGAAATTGCCGACTTCGGAATGACTGTATTTGACCATTCCGCCGGTTTGGGCGATCATGCGCATGGCATCGATACGCAATTGTTCCCACTTGACAAATGGTTCGGATTCATGATATCCGCGCTGATCAGCTGTCCGGTATTCGTCATCCTTTTCGCTGATAACATAGTATTCGATCTCTGCCATGACCTCCAGTCCATAGCCCGTTGTATCAAGCAGTGCCTCATGCGCCTTGCGCATAACGTACTCGGGCGCGCTTTCCAGGGGATCCCCGGAACGATGATAAAAAGAACAAAGTATATCCACCGTCGGGATCTCTGAGAACGGATTCAGAAAAGCGGTCTTGAAACGCGGGATCACATAGAGGTCGCTGGAGCCGGCCTCGAGAAAATTAAATAGACTGCTGCCGTCCACGCGTTCGCCGGCGGAAAGGATCAGATCCAGATGCTCCCTGCCTTGAATTATGAAATTCAAGACCTTGAGCCGGCCGTCACCGCCCACGTAGCGGAAGTTGAGCATTTCAATGTTGTTCTTTTCAATAAAATCAATGATATCGGACTTTGTAAATTCATCTCTTGTTTTGTTCAGGAATTTAACAAGAGGGTCAGGTGACAAAGCAAAGCTTGTTGTGTTCATTTTTGAAACGCCTTTTAATAAATATGTTCGTTTGAGACGAAATTAAAGAATATTATTCGAAAATGCAATTGGACAACAGCACAATTTTTGCGATTTGTCGTTTTGTTGATTTATCGATAAAGAAGAGTTGAAGGTTGAAGGTTTAAAGTTGAAGTGCCGATTTGTTGATAGGTTGATTTGTTAATAGGTTGATTCAACAATAAACGATAAATCGAAGATTTTCCGAAGCCCGACGTAGCTTTAGCGAAAGCGAGGCGAACGAAGCTGCAAATTCCACACCAGAAAACCAAATAAAAATTTACTTATTTTATAAAAATAGATATATATGTTCAGTGTGAACTTTAGAGCCAAGTGAGGTTTGAACTTGACCCTGCTTTAATTTTTTTCTTTTCATTTATCTCATTTTCAGTATATTATAATTAGAGAAATAAAGAATAAGGAGCTGTCATGAAAAAGCGCATAATTACTTTTATCGGTTTATTATTATATGTGTCTTTTATTTTTTCCGCCGATTGGAGCATGATCTCAAAGATCACAGCCGATGATCGGACTTATGATGATTACTTTCCAAGCGATGTTGCCATTTCCGGGAATTATGCCATTGTCGGGGTATATCACGAAAGCCAAAGCGTTGACGAAGGCGGATTCATCAGTGAAGCGGGGGCTGCCTATATTTTTCGCTTTGACGGATCCGGATGGGTTCAGATGCAAAAGCTCACGGCACCTGTCAGGATCGCAGAAGACCATTTCGGCTATTCCGTAGATATTTGCGGGAATTATGCCATCGTCGGAGCGCCGTGGAAAGACGACACCGATACGGATTATGGTGAAGGAGTTGCGTTTATTTATTATTTTGACGGCAGTTCCTGGGTTTTGCAGGACAAACTTTTTTCTGACGACAGGCTCGTCGGCGATCATTTCGGATACAGTGTCGCCATGACTGATGACCGGGCGGTGATAGGAGCTCCTTACAAGGACCTTATCGTATCACCAAGCGACACTATACTTCAAGCCGGTACCGCCTATGTGTTCTCACGCTCCGGGACCAACTGGACCCAAACCGGTCAGGTAGCCGCATCAGATGCCGGTTATGACGATCGAATGGGAATTCGGGTCGCCATAGACGGAAGCTATATTGTGGCAAGCACTCCTTATGAGGACCACGATGCCGACAGTCTGAATTATGAAGTCAGCGCAGGTGCCGCTTATGTTTATTATCATGGCGCCACCGGCTGGCAAGAGCAGGCAAAACTTGTGGCTTCCGACCGGGATATGAGCGACTATTTCGGTTACAGTATCGACATTGAAGGATCCCATATCGTGGTAGGAGCCTATATGGAAGATCACGATGCCGACGGAGCCAATAAAGTTGAAAAAGCAGGATCCGCCTATATTTTTACCCATGGCACAGGCGGTTGGAGCGAAACACAAAAGATCGTGGCATCGGAGCGCTGGGCAAGTGATTTTTTCGGATGCGCTGTTTCCATAGATGATAATTTGCTTATCGTGGGGGCGCGAGGTGAAGATCATGATACCTTGGCGGCAAATTATATCCCCGGTGCCGGCGCAGCATATATCTTTAGAAACAACGGCGGTGTTTGGCTTGAACAGGAAAAGATCACGGAAAGCTATCGCCGGGAAGATGATGCTTTCGGTACCGATGTGGCGATCTCCGGTGATGTTGCGATCATCGGTGCGCCGGGAAATGACCTTGACAGCGATGAACTGAATTTAAAGAACGGTGCAGGAGCGGCATTTATTTTTTCAAGCGGGATCGGCGGTATTTCGGAACCTGAGATCATGGTCACCGGGAATGATCTTGAGATCGTGAGCGGTGATTCATCACCGTCCTTGGCCGATCATACGAATTTCGATACCACTCAAGTCAGCACAGGCACATTGATCCGTGAATTCACCATACACAATACCGGAAGCGGATATTTGATGATCGATTCAGTTTATACCGACGGGATCGCTGATGATGATTTCACTTTTTTAACCTATCCTCCCGATTCGATCTCTGCCGGGAGCGATGCCTCTTTCAGTCTGTCTTTTACTCCTTCTTCTGTAGGCAGAAGGAACACAACGGTGTACATCGAAAACAACGATGCCGATGAAGATCCCTATACTTTTATCATTCAGGGTGCAGGAAAAACACCCTATTCCGGCGGCAGCGGGACAGAGGAAAATCCTTTTCTTATTTCAACTTTCGCCGATCTGCTGGAATTATCTGAGATGAGCCACGACTGGGATAAGTATTTTCTGCAAACACATGATATTGATGCGTCTGGATCGGACAGTCTTGATATTGGAGATTACGACGGAGATCCCGGTACACCGGACGAACCTATGGGTTTTTCTCCGATCGGCGACAGTCCAACCGAAGGCGACCGGCAATTGGTTGCTTTTTCCGGTTCATATGACGGCGGGCATCATGTGATCAGCGATCTTTATATCTATCGCCCCTATGAAAAAATGGTGGGGTTGTTCGGATATGTAAAAGATGTATCCCACACACATAATACTGCCATCAAAAACATCCGGCTTGATGATGTTTTTATATACGGCGGCACCTATATCGGAGGTCTTGTCGGCTGGAATATTGATGCAGTGATAGACAGCTGCGAAGTCAGTGGCGATATCAATACAATTAACGGAACCGGTGGCGGCTTGGTGGGATTCAACCAGGATAAGATCAGTCATTGCCATACACGTTGTTATGTTTCGACAATAACAGCCGGAGGATTGGTGGGTTATGACGAGTTTGGCGAGATCGTCGATTGTTCGGCGTCGGATACCGTTTTCAGTATCGGTGGCTCTGCCGGCGGTTTGGTGGGCAGTGCATATCAGTCAAAGATCCCCCGGTCTTTTTCAAAGTGGTATGTACTGGGCTTTAATAACGCAGGGGGTTTGGCGGGCAGGATCACTTATAAAACAAATATTCAAAACTGCTACGCGCTGGGTGAAGTTAACGGACAGCCGGCAAATATGTTTTCCGCGACCGGCGGATTTTGCGGGCTGGTCGACGGATACGGGATCAATCTTGGTTCTACTATAGAGAATTGTTATGCGCTGACAGATGTTGTGATCCTTAGTGGTGATACGACAAGTGATAAAGGTTTTGTCGGCACTGCAACGCAAACGAACACATTTGAGAACAATTTTTTCTGTATTGATCCCGATGGGCATCTGAGTGATGCCGCCGGCGCAGCCACCCCGAAAGATTCCACGGCCATGAGAGATATTGCCACCTATACGGACATAGCGACGGAGGGGTTGACAAGCGCCTGGGATCTTGCTCACAATTATTATGACGATGCAGAAAACGATGATCTCTGGGATATGGATACTTCAGGCGTCCTCAATGAAGGCTTTCCATTTCTTTTCTGGCAGAATGGCGATGCCGTTACCCTGCCCGAACCTGAGGTGGCGATCGCAGACATTGGTCTTCCGGATAAATGTGCGCTCTTGCCGGCATATCCAAATCCGTTCAACCCGAGAACAGCTATCTGCTATCAGTTGTCAGCTAACAGCTACATTGAATTGAATGTTTATAATGTGCGGGGAAAATTGGCAGATCGTTTGATCGACGGTTATGCGGAGGCCGGAAAATACGAATTGATCTGGGATGCAAGCGATATGCCTTCAGGCGTATATATTGTGAGGATGGTAGCTGAAGATTTTATTGCATCTCAAAAGATGGTTTTGCTCAAATAAATATTTCTTTTTAAGTATTTTAACTATCGGTATATTCTGATAATAACAAATAGAAAAAAGGATAGATCATGAAAAAGCACATGTTTTTTATATTTATATTTATTTTTTGTTTTGGTCAATTATTATCAGCTGATTGGACTGTCAGCCAAAAAGTTGTGGCTGCTGACCGCGCGGGTGGAGATAAATTCGGTTATAGTGTCGCGATTAGCAACGATGTTGCTATAATTGGTGCTTATGATGAAGATCAGGATGCGAACGGTGAGAATACGCTGCCTTCAGCCGGATCAGCTTATATATTCCGATATGATGGTACGGATTGGGTTCAGGAGCAGAAGATCGCGGCTTCGGACAGGGAAAGTGGCGATTGGTTTGGTCTTGCGGTGGATATTGAAGGTGATCTTGCTGTTGTCGGAGCTAAGTATGAAGACCAGGATGAAAACGGAAACTACACCAAAACAAGCGCAGGGGCAGTTTACGTTTTCCGTTACGACGGAAGCACCTGGACAGAAGAACAAAAGCTGGTTCCTTCAGATCGTTATCAAGGTGATTTTTTCGGCGCAGCCGTCTCGCTATCAGGTGATGCTATTGTGGTGGGAGCTTATGAAGAAGACGAAGACGTCGATGGGAACAATACGATCAGCTCTGCCGGATCTGCCTATGTTTTTAGATATAATGGTAGTAGCTGGGTTCAAGAACAGAAACTTGTCCCCGATGATAGGGCTTTTGGTGATGATTTCGGGGCCGCTGTCGATATCAAAGGAGATACGATCATTGTTGGCGCGTATCTAAAAAATTTATATTCGGGAGAAACACTGTTCGCAACAGCCGGTGGTGCCGCTTACATTTACACTTTTAACGGAAGTGCTTGGAGTCAGAACCAACGGATCATTGCGCGAGACGCAAAATCACAAGAAAGATTCGGGAGTGCGGTTGAGATCTCCGATAAAACACTCTTCATTAGCGCTTATACGGCAAATATCGATCATGGTGAGGGCAATATGACCGACGCCGGCGCAGTTTATATTTTCGATCATTCGGAAAGCCTGTGGCGCGAATCTCAAAAACTAACTGCCTTTGACGCCGATCCATATGATCAATTTGGACGAAGTCTTTCCTCCACAGACGGGTATCTTATTGTCGGGGCTCATGGCGAAGACCATGACCTGAATGATCGCCTCCGCCAAATGCAGCACGAGTGCCGCCTCAAGCAGGGCAAACAACCCTACGAC
>CAYVLJ010000039.1:0-6091 GCA_964452375.1 uncultured bacterium
TTAACTTCATCCGGATTATCAACCAAACGTTTCACAATCGATTCTACAAATTCTTTCATGGTTAACCCCTTCAATTTGAATTTCTAGTTCTGGTTGTATTTGTGATGATATCACCCGGCGTCTACCCGATGTTACTCGGCAGGCTTTTCTTCGGGTGTTTCTTCTTTGGCCTTTTCTTCTTTAACTTCTTCTGCCGGAGCTTCTACGGATTTTTCTTCCGCTTTAACTTCCGGAACCTCATCCTCAGCTTCCTTGTCATCCGTAGCTTTAGCGGAGGATGATGCGGGGGCTGATTCAACTTTGTCTTCTTTTACCTCTTCAACCGGAGCGGCTTCTTCTTTGGTTTTTTCAACAGGTTTTTCTTCTACCGCTTCAGTTTTTTCTTCTTTTACTTCTTCTGCCGGAGCGCTTTCTTCTTTAGCTTCTTCAACAGGTTTTTCTTCTACCTTGTCAACCGCTTCCGCTTTTTCTTCTTCAGTTTTTTCGGCAGGAGCTTCTTTTTTAGCTTCCTTTTCAGCCGGTTTGTCCTCCGTAGCTTTAGCGGAGTCTGGAGCCTCAGTTGCTTCTTCTTTAACCTCTTCAACAGGTTTTTCGACAACTTCTTCTTCTACTTTTTCTTCTTCAACTTTCTTAGCAGCTTTTTTCTCCGTTTTGACTTTTTCTTTATTCGCTTTGGCCATTTCCCATTTCTGGATCTCTTGCTTTTTCTTGTCATCAGAGATATTGCTGTTCTCAAGATGCCATTTCAGCATGATACCTTCTTTGGATAATAATCGTTTGACCGTATCCGAAGGTCTGGCGCCAACACTTAGCCAATGAAAAATACGTTCTTCTTTTACTTTAAAATTGTTATCCAGCTTGATAGGATCGTAAGTTCCGATCTGTTCAATAAAGCGGCCGTCACGACGTGAGCGTGAATCTGCGATCACTACGCGATAGAACGGACGGTTTCTTCTTCCCATTCTGGTTAATCGAATCTTTACTGACACTGTTTGTCTCCTTTAGTTCCAGGGCAGGTTTTTCATATTTCCCATTGCCTGCTTTGGAAGTTTCATTTTTTTCATTCGTTTCATCATCTTCTTCATCTGATCAAATTGATTCAAGAGTCGATTGACATCCATCACCTGAGTGCCGGAACCTATAGCAATGCGTTTCCGCCTGCTTGCATTGATGATTCCCGGTTTTTCTTTTTCTTTTTTGGTCATCGAATTCAGGATGGCCTGTGTCCGGGAAAACTGTTTTTCATCAACCTGGGCATTCTTCATATTCTGTGCGCCAGGGATCATGTCGACCAGAGAAGAAAGCGGCCCCATTTTCTTCAAGCTTTTCAGTTGATCCTGAAAGTCCTGAAGATCAAAGGCGTTCTTCTTGATCTTTTTTTCCAGTCGTTCGGCTTCTTTTTCATCAAAGGCCTCTTGAGCCTTTTCAACCAGGGAGACAACATCGCCCTTACCGAGAATACGATTCGCGAAACGATCCGGGTGGAAACGTTCGAGATCATCAAGTGTCTCTCCCAGAGAGATATACTTGATGGGCTTTCCGGTCACACTCCGAATAGACAGTGCCGCGCCACCGCGCGTATCACCATCAAGTTTGGTCAGCACGATGCCAGTCACATCCAGGCGTTCGTTGAAAGCTTTAGCCGCATTCACGGCATCCTGTCCGATCATACCGTCAGCCACAAAAAGGATCTCTTTGGGGTTCAGTTCCTTGTGGATACTGCCCACTTCATCCATCATGGCATCATCAATATGTAATCGACCCGCTGTATCAAAGATCAGAACGTTCACATCACTTTTCCGTGCTTCTGCAAGCGCATGCTTGCAGATCTTTACGGCATTCTTGCTGTCTTCCCTGTAGACCGGAACACCGATCTGTTTACCCAGGATCTCCAATTGATCAATAGCGGCCGGGCGGTATATATCCGCAGCGACCATCATGGGCCGCTTGCCGTTTTCTTTCAATTGTTTTGCCAGTTTTGCCACAAAGGTCGTTTTACCCGACCCCTGAAGACCCACTGCCATGATCATGGCGGGAGGAAGACCGTCAAGTTGTAAAGGAACGTGTGCTTCGCCCAGCAGATCGATCATTTCATCATGAATGATCTTAACGACCAGCTGGCCGGGAGTGATGCTTGTAAGGACCTTTTCACCAAGCGCCTTTTCTTTGACATTGGCTATGAATTTCTTTGCAACCGTATAGTTGACATCCGCTTCAAGCAATGTCCTTCGGACCTCTCGCAATGCTTCGGATACGTTCTGTTCCGTGATCTTGCCCTGGCCCCTCAAGTTCTTAAAGATCGCTTGTAAATTGTCCCGTAACTGTTCAAGCATACCGTCTCCAAAATAGCTCAGAAATATAACGATTATATTACCGAAAGCAAATATTTTTAAGCTTATAAACAATATAGTGGAAATCAAGGACTTAGGGCAAGGAAAAACACGAATTGGGGAGTCTGGGGTCCGGGGTGGGTATTAATTGAAGACCTTCCGGCTGGCGTTCGTCAATTAACGGACATGCCGGATGGTCGGAAATCCATTCGCTGAAGCGTGGAAGCGTGAAAGCGTGGAAAAGGTTTCAATTTTCAGCCACATATAAAAAATGTTATCCCGGGAAACTGAATGAAGTGAAGTTTATTCGGGATGACATGGGTGTGTTTTGTGGATTGTTTTTCGGGATGACGTATTAATTTTTCGGCTTATAAAAAAGAGACGCAGCATTGCTGCGTCTCTACCAATATTTTTTTTAGAATTTATTCTGATTTTTTAACCGTAAACTCGGTCCCAAACTCAAAGATATTGTCATATTCTTTGGTTGATCCGTCACGCAGCATACAGGTGAGCATATCTTTTTCAAGATGTTTCATGATATTTTCACCATTGGTGCTGTCGGACATAAAATATATCTGCAGAACCGGTTTATCGATAAACTCCGTGCGCAGACGGACGGTTCCGGGTTCAAATGAAACGTGAGATGTCAGATAGCTCATTCTGCGAATGACGTTCGAATTTTCGGCATTTGCAAAGTCAACCTGGAACACATTCATTTTTTCCGGATCCTGTTCACGATAATTGTTGAATGCACGGTCATAGCTTGAAAAGAACTGTCTGCGATAGTCGAGATAAGACAGGGTATCGACAAATTCGCCTTCATCTGCAAACTCGAATTCAAGTTTTGCCTTCAAGGTTTCACCGCTTTGCACATATTCGTATTCATCCACTTCTATCTTGTCTTTAAGAGCGGCTGCATCAAATTTAGCCGGATCAACATAGAAATTCACATAGACCGGTTCTCCAAATTCCGTTGAAAATCCGTAAATGTTTTCATCTTTCATGACCAGGCGATAGATATGCGCATTGTCATTGCCGTCCCAGAGCTCCCAGATACCCACTCTGTAAACCACAAGTTTTTCTGGAGCATCTTCAAGCGCTATGTCTTTTCGAATATTGTATTTTGTAGAAGAGAAAACTGCTTTCTTTACATCTGTTTCTGTAAGTACAGATGTATCGTAGAAAACTGTCGCTTTCTGTTTTGATGCCCAAACATCTAAACCAATGATACCTTGGGTACGAGCGATTTTATTCATCATGGATTTTGCCGTACCATAGCAATGAAGGGTTGAAACTTCTTCGAATACAACTTTTTCCACTCTATTCAAGGAATCTGCTTGTTCGTAGGTACCCCAGCGCTCCGAAAGCGTTGCCATGGGGAACTGTTTTGCCAGTATCAGAGCGAGTGCGATCACAACGACCATGACCACAGGGGGCATCCATTTCCCGCCTTTCACTTTCAGGGTCTCATTGACTGGACAGGATTTCACACAATCCAGACACAGCGTACAGTCGGGATGAGTGACCGGATTTTCTTTGCTGACCTCGATGCCTTCGGGACAATGCGTATCACAGACCTTGCAAGATGTGCAGGATGCATCACTGCGTCTGATCTTGAAAGGCGAGATCGACAGCAGTTTGAATCCGATGACTTCGGTGAGTGCCGTCGCTGAGATCACAACCAGCAATAACCAGAACACAGGGATATTCACACCAAAAAGCAAGAGTATCACATAGATCAAAATGATCGGTCCCGTGATCAGGATATTGGCAAATACATTGCTCAATGCTCCAAGAAAACAGAAATACTTACACCATAGTTTTTTAATGAATATTGACCCGATGACCACTGCAGTGATCGTCAAGATCGAGAACAGCAATACGGTATCTACATTGAACCCGCTGACGGCACCAAAATAGGGACAGAACTTTTTGCAGAACAGTTCTGAACTGATGATGGTGAAATATGCCGCCAGGAGGAGCAGCACATACTTCCCGAGCCTCAGGATCCTGTCAAATATACCTCTGATGGTGATGGAAACACCCAATCGGGTGCCGATCTTGTTCATCCATTCGCTCACCGTTCCCACCGGACAGAGCCAGCCGCAGAACAATTTCCCCACCAGGACGATCATCAGCGCTATCCCAAGCCCGATGAACACCTGTGTTTCCGAGATGGAGCAGGACAACGTTCCCAGGTTTAATTTTGACCCGAAAGAAAGGAGTCCGCCAAAGGGACAATATTTTTCCATATCGGGATTTGAATTTGCATTCACGGCGCCCACAATTAAAGCACCGACAACAAGAGCAAGAACCAAAAGCTGAATAACCATTCTTGTCTTGTTATGAAACCATTTTTTCTTCATGTTTAGTCCTTAATTTTAACAAACAAATATACAAAGCGTTCAGCGATAGAAACAATAAATAGATACTTAATTTTGACTTAATTATTTGACTCGAATTATTCGACTCGAATTATTTGACTCGAATCCATTATCAAAACAAAAAAGGGCTGAGGAAACTCAGCCCTTCCAATTATCTCGTAAAACAGATTACTTAAGCAATGTCATCTTCTTGACAGCATTGAATTCACCGGCAGTGACTCGATAGAGATATACACCGCTGGGAAGCATGCTTGCGTTAAAGTTGACTGAGTAGGTACCTGCGTTAAGAGGTTCGTTCATTAATTCGCCGACCTTGCGTCCCGTAATATCATAGAGACTGATGTTTACCATCTCTGCACTCGGGATCTTGAATTCGATCGTCGTTGTAGGGTTGAAAGGATTCGGGTAATTCTGTTCAAGAACAAAATCCGAAGGAACACTTTCATTTACAATTGCCGTTTCAACCTCAAAGCTGTATACATTGACCATGAAATTATCAAAGGCAACTTTTCCGTTTGAAGCATTGTAAACGTAAATGCCCGGATAACCTTCGGTGATAACCGCATCATTCTCATAAGGACATCCCGGTAATTCTTCACCATCGATGTATACCCAGAATTTACTGTCTACAACACGGGCTTTGAAATTATGGAAACCTGTCGTGAGCGTATCGAAATCAACGCCCGGATAGAAGGTCTTGCTTATATGCCAGCTGCCGTTATATCCCTGAAATTTCAGGATACCATTATCTGAAGAGGATGAATTCCTATAGATAAAGCGATAGTATAACAGGTCACTATCATCACACATGATGTTGAGACCTTTATATAAAGCTTCATTCAGATCGGCATCTTTAACAAGATAGATATCAGCCGAAACTTCAAATGATTTCAGTTTATTTCCGGTATCGGCATAGATTATGCCCGTATAGCCGTCATCGGTATAAATACCGACATTTTCTAAGCCGGCAGAATCCGCAACAACCGCAACGTTCAAACCGCCCGTATTCGCACCCATGGGATTTTCGACCCATGTTAGATCCGGCGTACCATCGGTGAATTCTTCAGTGAATGTATATGTATCGGTGGATGTGGGATCAAGTTTCATGATCAAACCACTTTTACCTACAGCCCAGAGATACTCACCGTCAAAAGCGCAATGCTGAAGATCCGATTCATACAGTTCGGCTATGGTATGCATAACTTCCCAGGTATCGCCGGCATCCGCTGATTTATAGATCATTCCATCTTCGCCCACGGCATAAACTTCCGTATCACTTACAAAAGCTACGGCATAGGGATAATCGGCAGTCGGAACTTCAAAGACGGGTTTAAGCGTATCCAATTCACTTACGGTTGTTTTATAGATCATATCATC
>CAYVLJ010000039.1:6191-13267 GCA_964452375.1 uncultured bacterium
ACATTAAGCATGTTAATATGTTTATTTGATGCAAGCGACATGGGGCTCTCAATAGGTTCACTCCAAGTAACTCCACCGTCACTTGTCGTTTTGATCAATCCATAACCACCTGCAAGGACGCCGTTATTATCATCAATAAACTTAAGTTCATAGATGTTCTCAACTGTACCTGACGCAAAATTGTTAGGATAATCAAAATCTTCACCATCATCACTGTATGTCAATTCTCCACCACCGTAAGCGGATATCATCACATTGCCATCACCCGGGAAACCGATGCCCCAGAAGCTGATAGCCGGCCATTCCTGAATGGGAACGTAGGTTTCACCGTCAACGGTTTTGAATTTCTGTTCATATGCTGCAAATACCATACCTTTAGTTAAAGAGTTGAAGGCGTTTGCCTGATGTGACTGGCCACTACCGACAGATATCGTATCCCATGTTGTACCACCATCATCTGTCGACAGTACAGCACTGTTATCAGTGACAACAACCATTTCTGTAGCTGAAAAAGCTTTACAGCCATCATTTCTGTCATAACCGTATGACATATCTCCACTTTGGGCAAAGGTAGCACCACCATCTGTTGATATCCAGATCAGATTATGGTATCCAACCATCAGGATGGTGTTTGTCCCAATTACGGCAGAAACATCATATAACCGCTTTGAGATCGTACCAAAAGGCCAGGTCAAAGCCAGTTCCGTCCAGGTGTCACCACCGTCGGTAGTCCGCCAATAAATGGCATCGTTACCGTCTTGAACGGCAATACCGTTTGTGAGAGAAGTAAATGCAACCCCACCGTCAAGATCGAAAGAAGCATCGATCACGGTTGTATCCCAACTGGTACCACCATCAACGGTTTTCATGAATAAACCGTCTTCGCCGGTCACAAAATATGTATTTGCGTCATAGACTTGGACCTGATGGAGATCGGTCGAAAAATTTGTGGTATCACCGATCTGTGAAAAACTATCACCGGCATCAACTGATTTATAAACGTAAGCGTCGTCGTATACAATAACCACAACGTCTCCGTTCGCATCGATCTCATTGGCCGATAGAGTAATTGGCAATTCTAGTTCTGTCCAGGTTTCACCTAAATCGGTGGTTTTTTCTACAATGCCTTTTGTTACGGTGATAACTGTCGAGTCATCAAGCGCTACAGCATCTGCAGGATTATTGTACCAAACAGGACCGCGAACTGCTTCCCATTGTGCAAAGGCGCTCCCCGCCATTACTGCACAGAGAAGAATTGTTAGCAACTTCTTCATGTTTGTCTCCTTTTCTAGTTTGCTTGTTTAATAATTTACTTTGTACGATAAGACAATCCAAATTGAATCAAACTAATGGATTGACTGTCGTTTGCCGGTATTTTCTTAATATTCTCAAACATTATTTCAATATAACCGAAAGAAAACAATTGTTCAAGACTTATTGTAAGCGCAGTGTTCTGAAAATAATCCGTATTCCAATAAAATTTCGGGACTTCTTTACCATATTCCAAATTAAAATTTAGTTTAGTTTTTGAAGAAAGGAAAAATTCAGCCCCGCCAAAAAATCTCCATTCAATACCGTTTCTGGTATCAGAAAAAGGAAAGACATATTCAATATAATCATATGAAACTTTACCCACTTCTCCTCCTGCCATCGCTTTTTGCGTCATAGAAGGTTGATAAACAAGAAGACCTCCGGCATGAGCGTAAGTTTCTTCGTTCTCAAGGATCAATACGTTGGATATCAAGGATGATCCCCAATCAGTAAAATGCAAGTATTCACCATAGATCCTTGTGTGAAACGTTTCATTCGCGTGAAACGTCAAATCAGTTAAAATATTTATCCCCTTTCTTTCCCATAATCCTCTTGGTTTGCTATAAGAAGTATACATTTCTGATCTGGACAATCTATAAAGACCTGATATGTTTGTATTAAACACAAGCTTATCAGATTTATTCAGTCTTATGTTCCCTCCGTACTCCAGCCCATTCCTATTTCTTTTCTTTTTTGAGGTTGAAGAAGAAACTTCATTAAAATACACATTGTAACCCATATATGTTTTGGGAATTACTTCCGAATAACTTTTTACGGATTCATAATATGTCTGATCGTCATAATAACGTCCATGTAAACCAATACCGAAAGCCGGTTTCCGGTAATCTAAACCAACATTGTATGATGAATTTCTCATAATGGTGATGGTCTCGGGAAACGTATCTTTCAATCCTCTTTCAACCCCATAATTTCCGGAAAAGCCCAAAAACAAGTTCTCAGTGATTTCCAGGTTATACATTATATTCAACCTGGGTCCATAATATCCGGTATTTCCTCCCGATGAATCGATCGTTGAGAAATAGTCATCATAAAAATCTTTTTCTCTTGATCCATACATATCCCGATATCTCTGATCATCATAAGAAATACCGGCTGCAAAAAATGAATTATCGGCAAGTTTCCTGAGAGTAAAATAGGAAATATTCAAAATGTTACTGGACGAAGGATCATAAGCCCTTTTAAAATTATTCTTATTAAAACTTCCTAAGAAATCTATAACTTCAATATTACCTTTATAAATAATACCTGCCGGGTTGCCCGTCATGTAATAAGCGTTTTGAACATCACCAATGACAGTGTTAAAATCCGTTGACCTCGAAAAAACATCTTCAAAAGCAGACAGAAAAACAAATCCCAGAAAGGTCAGAATCAATATTAGTTTGAGTTTATTCATGATGATATCCCGGTGTTGGTTTACTGATTATAACAAAATCTACTGCAGAATTATTTGTGTCAAATCCGGGCCAAAGCCTTTCGAGTGATTGTCCGGAATACTTTACCTGACCTATACCGCCGTAATCGGCATCTAAAACATATGGGACTTCTTTGGTATGCGTCGGGCTACTGCTATATTCGACACAATCGATCACGGTATTTATGTCAATTCCATCGGTCTGATCATAATCAGTTCCATCGCATAAGGCCAAACCGTCTCCTGATAATCCAACCATGAAATCCACACGACTTCTTTGTGTAACCAAGCCATTATTTGTAGTTAAATTAGGAACATTAGGGTTATCGTAAGCTCCTGCTTCGATCATATTGAAAAATTCCCAATCTGCATCAGAAAGATCAACCGTCTTTCCCCTGTATGGTGGAAGACTATTATGATTAAATGCCTTACCTGCCAAAACCACAAATTCACCTGGAGCAACGGGGTAATCGCGTCCCGTTACGGGTGTTCCCGGAAATTGATAGATATTGGTAACCGCAAGCGTATCGGCAAATAATTCAGTCCTGCTTAATCTTAAAAAGATCATGCCGTCAAGATATGCTGTAGTATCAGAGTTATTATAAAGTTCAAAAAATTGATCATAAAAATAGAAATTATTATTTACCGGCCCCACCGTATAAATTTCATTAATTACCAATCCACGATAAGAACCCATTTCGATGGAATCAACTTTTACACTGTCATAATCTTCATCAACATATACATCTATCTTAGTTGCACCCCCGATCTTTCTGGGCTCGCCATCTACCATGATATCAACAAATGATCTGGCTGTATAACTGGCAAAAGGGATGTTCCTAAATCTGACCATTCCGTTCGAATCTGTTATTTCGGTAAATGTGGGAAGGCTAAAATCATAGGTTTCCAGGGTTACCGGAACATTGACTGCTTTTTTCATACCATCGCTTGTATCAACTTTAACGGTAAGTTCAATACTTGCAGTTCCATCTTTAAATATTGGTTTATCAACACTTAAAAAGCAAGAACAGATCAAAATCGCTGCACAGATCAAGATAAATAAAAATTTTATATGCTTCATATTTTTTATCCTATAATTGAACACTCATTTCAAGTCCGTAATAAATCGGTGAGTTCAGATTGAGCTGAGATCCGGTGTACGGACTGACATAAGTGGCTCGGTTATCAAAGAAATTATTTATGTAAAGTGAAACTTCAGCATTATTTCCAAGAGATTTGGATAGACGGAGGTTGATCAACCATTGGCCGGTATAATTATACATTTCCGAATCATACCAATAATACATGCCCTGATAATAATCATAAGGATCTCCGAATTCATTGATCGTTTCAAAACTTTCGCTTTGATAAAGACTCTGTTTGCGGTAGAACGGCGTGTATTGGATATCCATGGTCACCCAAAGTCCAAAGCGTTGATTCAGATATGATATCTGTCCGTCCAGGATCAATTTGCTTTGCCAGTAGACCGGTGTAGGATACCACAGTTCCCATTGCGAAGAGGTTGCCCGGTAGTCAGGATCATAAGTTAAATGATCGGAACCGGAACGACTGAAGCGGTACGTCGCTTTAAAAGCATATTTGATATCCTTGATTCGTTTGGTTCTGAATGTCAATTCCGCACCGTAATTATCTTCCCATGCAACATTTTGATAGATCGAATAACTGTATTCGATATTAACCGTATCGGGATTGAGTTCATATCCTTCCGGATAGGTCACACCGCGAGGCCTGTTCTTGGTACGGGAATAATATCCCGTCAATGACGCACCCAGCACATCATTGATCCGCCAGTCAAGTGAACCTTCAGCCTTTTGAGAGACATAAGATTTTAGATCTTCATTGACCTGGTAAATAACTTTTTCGGTTACTTCGTTCAAAATTGTGTCAAGGTAGGCAATGTGTTTCGGGACTTTATATATCTGGGTCAAAGAAACTGACTTCACGCTTTGTCCCGCACCCATTCTAAGAGCAAGATCATCACTTAGCTGATATTTAATGTTAAAGCGAGGACTGAAAAAATCACCCTGTTTGGCATCAAAGAGAGAGAGCCCTTCATCAAAAGATATTCTCAATCTCTCCGGGTTAATTAAATCATAGCGCAAACCGACCAATACGTCCATTTTACGGTTGAAGAGATCAAAGGATATCTGATCTTCGGCATATAGGGCAAATTTGCGGTTGGGAGGATAATCATCAAAGCTGTAGGAGCGCTTTGTTGATTCTTTTCCGTAATAATTAAAGATAGAGTCGATGACCACACCTTCGCCGGTATTTTTTTCATAATCCGCTTCAAAACCGAACAACAGTTTGTTTTTGGTGCTACCAAGATCAAAAGAGGATTTTCTCTTTAATTTAAAAGATGCGTCCCATTCCTCACCGTTTTGAGATATGGTTGCGTTATAGGGATAAACCATCAGAGAGCTGTCAATGTAATCAATTATAGTTTCGTCATCATCAACATAGACTGTATCATAGATCGGCATAACCGTGCAATAACTTTGATCTATACTGCTAACGTCGGTATCCATAGGCAAAAATAGTTGATCGGTAACCATTTTTTGTTTGATTTCATCCTGTTTTTTATAATCAAGGCCCATCAGCAGTTCATAACTGACATTTTTATCAGTAAGGTATTTTAGATCCAATTTGCCTGAAGTTCTGAAACCGCGATTTGTGTTTTGCATACGGTATTCGTCATTGGGTTCTTTATCATCAAAGATCCTTGTATATGTAACCCCAAGATTTGAGGTAAGTTTGTCATCCATATATTTTTGATTCAAATTCGCTGAACCGTAAAGGCGTTGATATTCATCGCCGATCTCCCTGAGATCGCGTTCGCTATAGGAGTAGTTTACATGATAATTGAATACCGCTTCATTGTTGAACTTGTGACCGCCGTTATAGGAAAAACCCTTTGTATCGGGATTGATCTTTGCTTTAAAGCGACGGCTGACCCTTGATTTCTTTGTCTCAACTTTAACGATACCGTCGGTAAAGTTACCGTATTCAACTGAGGGAATACCCGTAATCACTTCAACGGATTCAATATTGTCGGCGGGAATGGTTCGCAGGTCCGTTCCGCTCTGATCGCCCGAGCCGCTGACATAACCGGCCATTTTCATATCGCCGGAGATCTCATTTCCGTCAACGATCACGGACGTACCGAAAGAATCGAATCCATACAGGCCTGCATCTGAGCGTTTGACTTTTCTCAAACCGATATTCTGCTGTTTTGCCAATCCCATCTGACCTGATTTTTCAACACCGGGTACCAAAGTCAATACATCACCGAGGTTAGATGCCTGAAGGTGATCGATCTCTCCCGAGTCGATCTTACGTGTTGTTGCTATCTCTTCAGGAACTATATCCCTACCGGCGGCTTCCACTTCAATTCCCCCGATCATAAAGCAGTAGGACATATCGTCATCGCCCTCGGGATTTTCGATCAGTTTTATTCGGACGTGATAAACACCGTCATCGGTGATCTCAAAATCAAAAAGACTGTTGCTGTAAAAACATTCTTTCATACCTGCGATCTTATAGGTCCCTTCAGGCACATTTTTGATAATGAAATATCCATCCGCATCCGACATGGACTGCGCTCTGAATTCGGTTCCCTTTTGCGGTTCGATAGTTACTAAAGCGTTTTTTACAGGCGTATTACTATCATAACTGCGAACATAACCGCGTACTGTCGCGGCTTGCGCCCAAACGGATACAAGTAGAAACATTCCCAGAACCCGAATGATAAATCGTTGTGCTTTTTTCATAATCACCTTAAATAATTCGTATACAAATGTTAATGTATTAATAATTTTTAGTTAAATCCAATATTTTTATATGCAGTTCACGTATAAAATCCTATATTTCTGTGTTATTTTTGGTAAATAAACAGGAAAGAAAGTATGGAACACGTTATTGAGTGCAAGAACCTGACGCATTATTACGGCGATAAACTGGTTCTAAACAACCTGAATCTTCAGGTTGAACGAGGCAGGATCTTCGGTATTCTGGGCAAGAATGGCATGGGAAAGACGACGACCATCAATATTTTGATGGGCTTCCTTCGTCCCACCAGCGGTCAATGCCTGGTCTTTGGCGAAGAATCTCACAAACTGTCACCCGAAACACGGCAGAAGATCGGTTTGCTCCATGAAGGACATCTGGCATATGACTTCATGACCATTAAGCAAGTCGAAAATTTTTATTCCCGGTTTTTCCCGAACTGGAAAGCGGATTACTACTGGGATCTGATCGGCAAACTCGGATTAAAAGACAATCACAAGATCCGAAATATGTCCTGCGGCCAGCG
>CAYVLJ010000039.1:13367-15883 GCA_964452375.1 uncultured bacterium
CTCAAAATGCCTCTTGAAACCCTGAAGAAAGATTTTCACCGCTTTGAATTCCGTAATGTGAATGCAGTCGGGCATATCAAAGCCGATGAAGATAATATTACGAATGTTGAATATTATAATGACAAGATCACGCTTTATTCTTTTAAGAATAAGGACAATGTTATAAAACATCTGAAAACCCTCGGCATTACCGTCGATGATATGGCTGAAATTCCAATGACTCTGGAAGAAGCGTTCATCGGCTTGACCGGAAAGTATTGATTGAGGTGAAATCATGTTAAAAGCAATTTTATATAAAGAATGGATCAAACTGCGTTGGGCTGTGATCATAATCGCCGGTTTGACGGTGCTTTCACTGGCTTACAGCATCGGAATGATCAATTATTACGTTGAATTTCAGGGCGCGTTCCAGAATTGGATGTATGTGATCGGGAAAAGCCTTCTATTAAAGAACGTTGTGTTCGTTAAAGTGCTTCCGTTGATCACGGGACTGGTATTTGCTTTGATACAGTTCGTCCCTGAAATGACTAACAAACGCATGCGGCTGTCATATCATTTGCCGATATCCGAAAAGAAGCTCCTGCTCTCCTCGGTAGGCATAGGATTCATGTTCCTGCTTATCGAGATAATCTTTTTGTTCTTCGGTGTATGGCTGGTCGTTTCAATGACCTATCCCGCGGAGGTTGTTCAAAAACTGCTCATGACGACCATTCCCTGGTTCCTGGGCGGTGCATCCGTCTATTTTATGGGTGCATTTATCATCCTTGAACCCTCGTGGGTCTATCGTATCATCTATGGCGTAGTAGCTTATGGATTGATCGAACTGAATTACCGGGCTTCGACTTATGACCAATATCAGCGCCTTTGGGTTCTGATCCTGTTGGTTGCCGTAATGCCCTTAACCATTATGTTCGCCGGCCATCGTTTTCGCCGCGGCAGTAAATAATTGAAAGGAAGGTATCAATTATGTTAAACAAGATATCAAGATATACCATTATCCTTCTTATCGTTGTCGTGGCCGCATTCTATTTGCCGGACTTTTTCTCCATGCTTTTCGATAAGAAAGTTGACACACCCCGCCTGGATTACTCTGTGATGATCGATGAATTCGTCTATACCGAATATCACGGTATGGGACAGATCGATTATATGGATGTCAAGGGCAACACTTACTCGGAACGCGAGTATTTTCAACTCTTGCCGTTCATGTATTACGCTAACCTTGAAAAATGGGGACAACTTCCCGAAAAGGTTAAAGGATTCGAGCTGAATTCCAAAGACATTCGCAGGAATTCACAGATCTTCCGTATCCAGCAAAAACACATCGATCCGCCAATCGTCCCGATCTATATTATGTTCGAAGCAGAACCGGATTACGCTCAACTCATGATCCCTGATGATGTATTTCGTCTGAAAAATACCATTGAATTCCTAGATCCGGTCTCAAACTCTGTGATCGAAGATAAATCTCACTTATTCCAGGAAGCTATGAAAGCCGCCGGCTTTACCTTTCCCGCAACATTGGTGGCAGGAAACCCCACGAACAGAAAACCTTTTGACGAAGGTTATTTCATCAAAGACGCCAAGGGCGAGATCTTTCATCTGAAGATGATCAAAGACGTACCCGTTTGCATCAACACCGGTATCGACAAAGACCTCGGTATCCGTCAGATGGGTATCGGCGAGAATCTTCGCAAAGAATTCTATGGATGGATTTTAACAGAAGATGACGAAGTATATATCATTACATATGATAACTACAAATTACAAAAGATCCCGACCGTTCCGGAAAACCCGGAATATGCCTACAAAGCAGACGAGACCTCGATCTATGTTTATACCTACCCGGTCAACAGGCACATCACCATCAGCGGTGACGGTTTCAGACAAATGATCGTTACGGATAATGATTTTAATGTGATCGCACAACATGTTGAAACATGGAAACCTTATGATGAAAGATTATCCAGCCGTTTCAAACATTTCATCTTTCCTTTCGAACTGACGACTTACGATCCGATGAAACACGTGAAGGTCCAGATGAATTGTTTTTGGTGGGAAGGACTTGTCGGAACAGCGATCTCGCTTCTGGCTTTACTGCTTTTCTCGCGCAAACGTCCGTGGTTTGATTATGTTGTCGTGCTATTCACCGGCGTTTTCGGATTGATCGGGGTATTGCTGATCAAACCGGAAGATTAGAATATATAAACCAAATATTCGTAGGGGCTGGACATGTCCAGCCCTTTTTTATTACCAATACTTACTTAAGTGTTCGTTTTTTTCTATTTGCCAATTTAATGGATTGTATTTGATATATTTACGAATTTTATGTAGCTCATCCTTGTTTTGAATAATATGTTCGTAATAATTTCTTTGCCAAACCGTAAAATAATCAGTGTTTTTGCGTGCCCATTTTGTTACCCCTAATTTATATCCTCTAATTGCACTGCAAATAGATTTTGGGATTATATGTTGGTATGTGTTACGTAGGGGTTCAGAATTCTGAACCCCTACGT
>CAYVLJ010000040.1:0-15849 GCA_964452375.1 uncultured bacterium
AACCTAAAGCTCCAATAAAAAACGTAATGAATCCGATAAAAATGCTTCCTTTTTGGGCAACAAATCCCAGTAAGCTCACAACAAACGGACCAACGCAAGGTGCCGCAACTATACCCATGGTGAGTCCCATGATAAGCGCTCCCAACGCACCGCTCCTGCTTCCGCCGCCAATTTGAGTCAAGGCGTTAGGAAGTTTGAACTCATACAATCCAAACATACTTAAGGAAAGTACCAGCATAAGTACTGCAAAAAATATTAATGTAGCCGGGTGTGCCAACAATGAACCCATCATGCTGCCGCCGAAAGCCGCAAGCGTTCCAATTATCGAGTAGGTTATTGCTAACCCTAAAACGTACATTATTGCTAATAAGACCGGCGACTTTGTTTCTTTTTGTGCAAGAAAATAACCCATTGTAATAGGTATTAGCGGATATACACATGGTGTCAGATTCAATGCAAGTCCCATTGCGAAAACAATGAATAACACAACGATAATATTTCTATCCTGAAATGGATTCGCCTTTTCAGTGTCCGTATTTGCAGCAACCCGATCTACTTTTGTATCAATTTCTTTTTGTTGATCCTCAACGGAAGAAGCAGATGTGTTATCTTCGGTACGGTCATCCAAATAATTATCTTCAGCAGTCTTCTCAATATTATTGGATTCAGCTGTTACTATTAAGTTCTCATCTGAAACAACATTGATCCTTGTACTTATGGATTTTGTTTCCGGCGACATACATGTGATATCATTGCATGCTTGAAACGATATTTCAAATTCAAGATCATAATACCCTGGAACAACATTATTTTTTACAGATAAAATGGCGGGAATATTTATATTTCCTTCATAAAGTGACATATTTCCACCCCATGATATCTGTTTAATTTTCCCTTTTGGATATTCAATTTCCTTTAAAACGAAGTTTTTATCATCACTCAACGTTATCTGAGTGGGAATTGAATAATCATCAAGCACAGATGAGCTATTGACATGCCATCCTTCTTCGATCTCAAGAATCATTGCAATTTTCGTTTCGGAACCTACCTTAAGATCAGTTTCCGGTAAATTCAATTCGGCATTTAAAATATCGTCTTGTCCAAAGAGGAACATCGACAAAGTTACAAACAGAACTATAAGAACACGCTTCATGCTTTTCCTTTCATTTTCGGTGTATATTATTGAATTTATCCAATTTTTAATACATTTTTTCTTGCAAATCCGATTTTTTCGGGTTATAATTTTTGGCTTTTTAACATGCGAGAGTAGCTCAGTGGTAGAGCCCCACGTTGCCAACGTGGCTGTCGCGAGTTCGAATCTCGTCTCTCGCTCATTACCCTGTCACTGGACAGGGTTTTTATTTTAACAGCTTTTTTCATATCTCTATTTACTTGACTTCATGTTGAATGTTTCAGTAAATTTACCCTTTAAATTTAAGAGGTTTTTATGAAGAATATAACACCTGCAGCTCGTGTAGAAAACATTCGCTATGCGATACGTGAAGTTGTAGGCCTTGCCAATGAAGTAAAGGCCAGCGGTAAAGAAATGACTTTTCTAAATATCGGCGATCCGAATATTTTTGATTTTGAACCTCCACGCCATATGATCGAAGCGGTTTATCAGGCTATGTTAAATAATAAAAACGGTTATTCTCCTTCTCCAGGCACCATAGAGGCCAGAGAAGCGATCCGCCGCCAGGCTGAACGTAGCGGTATTCTCGATGTGCATGATATTATTGTAACGCACGGCGCCAGTGAAGCTATTGAGCTAAGTTTAACGGCTCTCTTGGAAAAAGGGGAAAATGTACTCCTGCCCCAACCCGGTTATCCTCTTTATTCTTCCATTATGGCTAAGCTGGACGCAGAAGTCAATCCATATTATTTAAATGAAGAAGATGACTGGAATCTTGATATTGCAGACATTGAAAAACGGATCAATGACAAAACTCGTGCTATCGTTGTGATCAATCCCAATAACCCGACAGGAGCCGTTTATCCCAAAGAAACTTTGCTGGAGATCATTGAACTGGCAAGAAAATATGATCTGGTTCTTTTCAGTGATGAGATATATGATAAACTTTTATTTGATAATGGCGCCTATACATCCATGGGCGCTTTATGCGATGATGTGCCAATCGTTACGTTTAACGGTTTATCAAAATCATATATCGTACCGGGATTCAGAATTGGCTGGGGAATTTACAGCGGTCCCCTCGATATTATGCAAGATTATATTGAAGCCGTCAACAAGATGGCACGTGCCCGTTTAAGCGCCTCACACCCGGTTCAGTTTGCCATTAAAGCCGCTTTGGACGGTCCCCAGGATCATATTAAGGTTATGCTGAATGCACTTACCAAAAGACGTGATATGACCGTTTCGATGTTGAATGATATGGATGAATTTAATTGTAAAGTCCCTAAAGGTGCTTTTTATGCTTTCCCAACTTTAAATATACCGGATAAGGATGAAGATTTTGTCAAAGATCTTATTCGTGAAACCGGAGTCGTAACAGTTCATGGGAGCGGATTCGGGCAAAAACCCGGCACACAGCATTTACGTATAGTATTTTTACCGAATGAAAGTTTGCTTGAAAGAGCATATGAAAAAATACGTACCTTTGTTAAAAAGCGTTATCATTAAAAAGACCTTACACAAAGCTAAATAAGGCACTTAAAGCATTTGAAAAGTAAAAAAGAGCACTAAGAGTATCCTGATGACCTTTTTTACCTTTAAACTAAAACCTATCTATGCGGGTGTAGTTCAATGGCAGAACATTAGCTTCCCAAGCTAAATACGAGGGTTCGATTCCCTTCACCCGCTCTTTCCAGTAAGCAGTAAGCAAAAATAAGTGGTCTGAAAGTATTTTCTTAGTATTAAAAATATTACTCACACATTCGTGTTTTTGACCCTATATTCCCGCTTGAACTTGAAAGGTTTAAAATGAGAAAAGAAAGCATAAGAAATATTGCGATCATAGCCCATGTGGATCACGGAAAAACGACTTTGATCGACGGTATGCTGAAACAAAGCGGCACTTTTCATTCAAAGCAGGATGTTGAAACCAGGGTTATGGATTCAATGGACCTGGAACGTGAACGCGGGATCACGATCGCTGCAAAAAATACGGCTATAAGATATAATAACATTAAAATAAATATTGTAGATACTCCGGGACATGCCGATTTTGGTGGTGAAGTTGAACGCAGCCTTAATATGATAGATGGAGTACTTCTTTTAGTTGATGCATCAGAAGGGCCATTGCCTCAAACACGCTTTGTATTAAAAAAGGCTTTGGAGAAATCTTTAACTGTCATATTGATCATAAACAAGATCGACCGAAAAGACAGAAGAGTCGAAGAAGTGACCAATGCCGTATTCGATCTTTTTATTGATCTTGGGGCCGATGACGATCAATTGGAATTCCCTATTTTATATACTAATGCCAAAAAAGGCATTGCCCATCATGACCTGAATGATGCTTCGACAAGCTTAGAACCCCTTTTTAACACGATAATTGATCATATTCCCGGTCCGGAAGCCAATGATGATGCTCCCGTATCTTTTCTTGTTACAAATCTTAGTTATGATAACTATGTCGGCCAGATCGCTATCGGCCGCCTATTGAACGGTGTGATCGAGTTCAATAAACCCTACGCTCATTGTAAAGAAAAAACGATAGAACATAATATAAAATTCTCAGCATTGTATAGTTTTGAGGGTTTGAATCGTGTACCCGTAAATACTGCACATGCCGGAGATATTATTGCTCTTGCGGGTATCGACGAGATAAATATAGGGGACACAATCTCAGATAATGATGATCCCAGGCCACTTCCAAGAATTACTGTCGATGAACCGACCATATCAATGATCTTTTATGTTAATAATGGACCTTTCGCAGGCACTGAAGGCAGGTTCCTGACATCAAGGAACATTAAAGAACGTCTTGATCGAGAAGTCCTGAGCAATGTTTCTATTCAGGTTAAACCAACGGAGCGAGCCGATGCTTTTGAAGTCTGCGGTCGCGGTGAACTCCAAATGGCTGTTCTCATCGAAACGATGCGGCGAGAAGGTTTTGAATTGTTGATCTCAAAGCCGCAAGTCATCACCCGTGAGATCGATGGTAAAATTCACGAACCGTTTGAGCAAGTTCATGTGGAAGTGCCGGAGGAATTTGTGGGGGTGGTAACTGAAAAACTTTCAAAAAGGAAGGGCCGCCTTCAGAGTATGCTTAATAACGGTGTTGGCTATACCCACCTCGAATTTTTGATCCCTTCCCGTGGATTGATCGGTTTTAGAAGTCAATTCCTTACCGACACTAAAGGGCGTGGTATCATGAACAGTATTTTTCATGGTTTTGCACCCTGGGCAGGTGATATTCCACAACGAATTACCGGTGCAATTGTTGCCGATCGTCCCGGAAAAGTGACCGCCTACGCAAGTTTGGCCATGGAAGATCGCGGGGAACTGATCCTATCAGTGGGAGATAAAGTCTACGAAGGCATGATCGTTGGAGAACGAAATCTCCCGCAGGATCTACGTGTCAATATTGTTAGAGAAAAAAAGCTGACCAATATGAGGGCTTCAAGTTCAGATGCTACCGTTACATTGCATGCCCCAAAAATACTTACCCTGGATCAGGCTATAGAATTTATTGCCGAAGATGAAGTGGTTGAAGTCACTCCGGTATCTGTCCGTCTAAGAAAATTTCAATTAAAAGGGAAATGATTTCCTTTTAAGGTTCTCTCTTTACATCTGAAATTTAAACTTGGGATCGTTTTGTAATTTACTTTTTATTCATACGAATAATAGAAATCCATATCTTTGAATTCCCATTTATCATCGATCTTCTGACGGAGTGTAGAAAAACCGTGCATTTCCATTAGTCTTCCCGTAGATCTTTCAACAACATAATACACCTCATCTACGAACCAATCGATAAATATATTTTTGGGTCGCATGATAAAAACGACACAACCTTCTCGTTCATATTTTGAATTCTCGATCATAAAAACTTTCATTTCGACCAAGTGCAATACTTCTGAGGCAAAGATATTAAATTTAACAGTTTCACCGCTTATCAATTTACTGAAATATTTTTTGATCGCATTTTGTTGAATTGGGGCAAAAACAAGAGGGGTTTTCATTTTCCTGGTTACGTATCGTCTTTTCCCCTCTCTCTCAAAACAAAGTTCTGCTTCGTCTCCATTAAGTTTAAAGCTGGAGTACTCTTCTATCTTATAAAATTTCAATGAATTAAAAACAGGTTTGTCATTGATCAAAACAACCTTGTCTTTTGCATACAATTCACCATCAGGAGTATAGTAAAAATGGTCAATGATAGTACTGTCACCCACTGTGCTTATGTTATTGTTATGTGTAAATGCAAGTTTAGCGGGATCATCCTCAGGATAAATTTTGGCATAAAAAATATCGTTAGATAAAGCTACTGTAAAATAAATACAAACAAACAAAAGGCAAATAATCGGCTTTTTACTATACATATTAAAGTCTCTTCGGTTTTCCATACTATCTGAAAATAGCTTCGACAACAGCATCGTTCACGGCACGACGTACAGGCGTAACAGCTTTTTTATCTTGCGGATAGACTCTGTTGGTCAGAAAAATGATGAAAATATCCTTTGAATGGTCGATCCATGCACAAGTACCGGTATAACCGGTATGTCCGATCGCGGTTTCGCTTAATTTATCTCCGGCAGAACTTCGGTAATTATTCATACCCCATGCATATGCTCTGGTCCCCGATTGTAAGGTTATAAATGGCTCAATAGTTTGTTCGCTGACATACTTTCGTCCCATATACGTTCCTTTGTTCAACATTAGCTGACAAAATTCAGCCAGCTCGGGTCCTGTTGAAAAAAGCCCTGCATTCCCCGAATAACCATTCAATGAGTATGCAAGCGGATCATGTACCTCACCTTGACGCAGAATGATGGTCCCGGTACTATCACCAATGGTTGGCAAACAATATTCACGTATTTCTTGGGGAGGAGAGAACATGGTCCTTTCCATTTCCATCGGTTGAGTAAAAGACTTTTTATAAAATTCCCACATTGGCATATCGGTAGCGGATTCGACCACTCTCATCAGAGTAATAAAATTCAAACAGCTATATTTATAATCTCCCAATTCCCGATCCATTTCTATGTTCATTATTATACTAAGCGTTTCATCAGAACTTTTACCGGGTCTTGTGTATGAAGGCAAACCGCTGTTATGCATTAAAAGATGTTTTACTTTTATGATCTCTTTTCCGTGATTGTTGAATTCGGGCAAATAATCAACAACATATTTTTCAGGATCGATCAAGCCGGAATCTATGGCTTTCATTGCGCTCATTCCCGTCGCGAACACCTTAGTTAAAGAGGCCATGTCAAACATTGAATTGACATCAACTTCTTTTGATGTGTCCGAATACGTAAAATGGCCATAAGCTTTTTGATAAATGATCTTTTCAGAATTACCTACGACCAGAACTGCGCCCGGGAAAATCCTGTCTTCTATTGATTTTTCAATGATAGTATCTACCGATTCGATCTTCTTGATCGTACAAGATGATAACAAGATCAAAAAAGTCAATATTATGATCAAATATTTCTTCATTATAACTCCTTGTACCGGCTATTAAAAATAAGCTTTAAGATCCGACCATGTTGCATCGGTTGAGACCGGAATATCCTGCCAGTAATAGATAACCCAGTAATTCTGATTGTTTCTAATGAGTTTAATGTAACTTCTGCCGTTGAAATCTCTATCAATTCCCTGCCTTGTGTGATTCGCTACAATATTGTAATTGATCTGATATGAAATGGTATCTCCTTCATCGCTGTCTGGAATATCGTCATTTGAGATCGTTAATATTAAAAGAGAATCTGCCGGACAAGCGGCCAATAATTCCTGGAAGAACAGCTCTTCGTCCTGTTTGCCCCAGTCAAGTGGAAAAGTAACGGTCTTTACAGGAGCGGGTTCAAATCTATATGATCTCCCGGATGAAAGTGAATCCGCCAAACATCTTGTGTAGATATCATACTCGCGATAAGTAAATGCATTTTCCAGATTTGAAAAAACCAAACCCGGGTCTGTCGGGGGAATAAAATGATCTACAGAGGGTCTTTCGGGCGGTTCCGAACCACGCATCAAACCTTCGCAGCTTATTAAAGAAAAGCCAAGCAACAAAAACAAAGAGATTTTAAATAATTGATTCATGTTAAAATAACATACCAAATGAGACCATCATGGGATATCCCAATCCATCTTGATGAAAATACTGCCCGTACCCTACTCTGAATTTATTCCATTTAATTTCTGCACCCACATGGTGTACCCGTTGCAAATTATCGTGTGAATAGGAGATCTCAAAGAAAGGGTGGAAATAGCGAATACCCCATCTGAATAAGGGGTCCAGATCCGAACTGACCCCGCCTTTGATCGATACGATAAAGAAATTGAAGATCAGATCACCACCGACATAATAACGCGTCGGTACCTTAGTGCCTACTTCATTCAGGGGTGACATCCACCCGACATTTTCAAATCCGGCCACAACTCTTCCCATGACATTGATAGTTCGAGCTATTTGGGCGTCAACCGTACCTCCCCAGGAAGAAGCATAAAACAAGCGTTCATTAACAAGGCCGGCTTTTGCCTCAACCGCCCATTTATCGTTTAAGTGAAATTCTTTGCGTAAATATAAAGTCGAATTATAATATGAAGTTGTTCCGACAGGTTGATCCGTGGGAACCTCTCCCCGGATCTCGATATTATCTGACATCAACCCTTTAAATCCAATTTCATAACCGTTGAACTTAACCGATATGGCCGAATAATCAGTTGCCAGATACCAACTTGCATATGAAAAAGCAACACTATTTTGATCTTTGACCGGACTCGAGGGGAAATAGCCGTCTTGTGCCATTGCAGGCAGAGTAAGCACCGGAAGCCCTTCTCCGGCAAGAGCAAAGCTGAAAATCAACAGAATTATACTAAACTTTTTCATTAAACAACTCCTAGAAATAAAACATCCAAGTAAACAGATGACTGCCGCCCTGTTGTAAGGTTCCCGTCAAGAAAGCGTAATCCATTCGAGTAGAAATATTGTTCCATAATTTATATGAAGTTCCCACACCAAAGGTCGGAGCACCGTTCTCGGCACCGGCACGCAAGAATACCGACTCTCCTATTCTGCCTTCGATCCCAACATGCCATGTGGGTTCTATCTGTTCCGAATATTTATAAGAACCTGTAAAAAGGACCCTGTCGGCCAGCAAGTAGGAAAATCCAAAGTGATATGATAATGGGTAATAATCAACTTGTCGGGTTTGATATTCAACATAAGGTTCCATTGACGTATCCCATGTCGTCTTTCCGGAAACATCTTTTAGAACAAATCCCAAATTCAAATTTTTCAATGGTGTGATCAATAAGCCGACATCTGCGCTGAAACCACTGGAAGATGAATTAACCAACTGATCTGTTAATACCTTTCCGGAAAGACCGATCGACAGCCATTCGGTAATATTAAGTCCAAAACCGATAATAAAGGCGTTCTGAGACCAGCTGTATTCATATGTATAGTCATTGGAAGAATTCCTGCCGATAATATTGTCCACTCCGGCATGGATCCACGTGATCGACATCCCTGCTTTTGGGGGCATAGCGACTCCGAAAGCGATGGTTTGATATGAACGGTCCAGCGATAAAAACTGGAAAGATGATGAAAACTGTTTTTCCTTGATCGAAGGAATAGTAGCAGGATTCCCATTTGCCATATTTACATCGTTTAACATAACCGTTCCTGCATTTCCAAGAGCAGCCGTTCGGGCATCTGCCGGCATTCTTAAGTAAGCGCCCGCAGTTCCTCCCGCCTCGTCATCAGCGAGGAGCGTGCATATAATCAGTGTAACAAGAAGTAATATTTTATAACTGTTTTTCATTTTTCACCTTAATCCAGTACGATCAGTTTTGTCCAAGCCACCTGTTTTCCATCCCCGTCGCCAAAATCATATTCAAGACGAATGAAATATACACCATTGGCCACTTGATCGTTCAATCCATTCTTGCAATTCCAGATCAATTCTATAACATCATTGTTGACATTAATTCTGTCAGCGATATTTTTTACTCTTGTCATTGAGTAATCAAATATGTCTACGCTAATTGTTCCCGGGTCGGGCAATTGGCAATTGATCCTGACATAGCCCTCGCCGTCCAAAGTGTTCATCCGCGATGGGGAGAAGGGACTTGGATAAGCCGACAATGCAAGATCTTCTGTGTAATTGCTTTCAACCCGGCGTATGATCTCCCAATTCATACCCATATCCGATGTGCGTCCGATACCGTCAGCAGTTCCGATCCATAATACATCTCGGTTATCTTCATACACACAATAGATTTTCTGGGTCAACAGTAAACGTCCGTTATTATCAACAACATTGGGCATTTCAAACCAATTCCACCCATCTGCAGAATACCAGAAACCTTCTTCTCCGGAGGTAAAAGCATATTCATCGTTTTTTGAAAAAACATCGTACAAACGGGTTCCCGGTAATTGAGTTTCCCAATAAAGCAATCCGTTTTGATTTCGGTGCGATACGGCCAAGCCCCTGTCTTCTGAGCTTTGTGTCGCCAAAGAAACCCCGTAGAAGGTACCGTCTTCATTTTGTGTGAGGTCAACGATAAAATTCCCGCTTATACCGGAATTTTGAGCCGTATACTTGATCCAGGTATCGCCGCCATCATAAGAAATATTTATCCCGTTGGCCGTTCCTACCAACACCGTATCCCCGGTAATATGTAAAGAGAATACCCGGTGATTGAGATTGTTTTCAAATCCCAAAGCACCGCTGGTGGGACTCAGCTGGAAATCCAACTCAGTATCGTGATCCAGAACATCGTAATAATCGGGTGGTAAAACCACACGTTCCCATGTTGCACCGTTATCGTAACTCTTACGGCATCCTCCCGCAAAGTTCGCCGACCAAAGAACGGTATCGCCTTCAGTTGTGACCTGGACGGCAAGATCATAGGTCAGATTATTAATTCTGGAATTGATCGGCAAGGCCGGTATCGTGTCGCCATAGATAACCTGAAGCGAATCGTCATCCCGGTCAACCGACTGAGGAAATCTTTGCCAGGTCCTGCCTAAATCCGGTGAATATGAAATGCCGTTACCTACGGGATAATCCGTATAGTAAGAGCCTTCAAGTATCATTGTATCATAAGCGGTAGCAACCCAAATATGTTCACCCAGAACGGCAAGTCCGGTTACGGAACCATATGAAACCGTCTCTCCATTCGGATAAAAAGTATAAATATGTTCGGCCCTGTCATATGTGATAGATAAACCGTTACCGTTCGCAAAAATAAAGGTCGAATCACTTGCCTGCACAATATCGGTTACGGCATTACTGCCCAGACCTTCATATGCTATGGAATCATCTAATTCATACGTGTTTGCCAGCGGTGTAGCCAATGCAAAGGATGCGGTGAGAATAAAGATCAGTATACTTAATTTTTTCATATTTACCTCACCACCACGGAGTCAAGACTCCAGTCCGAAAAGTTTGACGCCGTATCTTTGATCCGGAATCGGAAATAATTCGTCACCGCTGAATTATCAGAGGATATTTCTAAACCTGTAGAGAACACACCGTCCCCTGCCGTTGCATCTCCCAGAGTTCCCATATCATTCATGGGATAATCGGAACTCCATTGACCGGTTGAATTATTCTTTACCTGAAAATAAGCGTTGATAACATCCTGGATACCGTTAGGATCATCAACCGATAATGAGATCAATAGGTCTTTCGTGCCTATTCGGGGCCTTACGATCGTATCAGGCATATTGATCTCTGTAATAAAAGGCGGAAGATTTGCTACAATTTGTATCGTATCATTAAGAGTTTTTATTGATATCCCGCCTTCATAAATATCATAGCGTGCGATGATCTGTCCATCCATTGAATCTATGCGGGTCAATGAAATATTTTTTGAAAAAATATTATCACCCTGCATGGCATCACCCGATTTCCCGGAGTCATTTAGTGTTGTCTGAAAAGTCGTTTCTTCAAAACCGGTCAGGGTAAATCCTGCGCGCAGGTCTGTCACCGCGCTGTCATAATGAACCTGAACTTCGCAATGCAGTTCCTGTCTAAGGGTATTATAAGTCAGCAGTTCGTCGCTGAGTTCCGGAACCGGATAAGATGTTTCCGTATTTCGGTCAGGGTAAACGGGCACGCAGCCCCATATTAAAACTAGAAAAAGGATGATGGCAAATATTGTCAGTTTATGTTTCATTCATTCTCCGTCGTATAGCCGATACGGCCATCCATTCATTCATTCGTCGTATATCGAGTGTTTTATACCCTCGTTCTTTCAAAGCGTTCCGAATATCTTTTTTATGTTCATATAAAAGACCGGCTAAAATTACACGATTCGGGGTGCCTTTTGCAACGCTAAAACGCTCTAAAAGAGGTAAAATTACATGTTTTTGTATATTGATCAATGCCAGATCGCACGAATAAGTATCCATTGACAGAATGTCACATATTTCCCATGAAATATCTTTCATATTATTTTTTTCAAGATTTTCGTTCAAATTGTGTTCTATCTCGGGGTCATTGTCAATGGCATGGACCGATCCCGCTCCCATTTTACGGGCAGCAATACTGAGAATACCGGAACCACAACCAAGATCCAGCACTTCATCTCCTGCCATGAGTGTTTTTTTCATCAGTTTCAATGCAAGGAAGGTTGATTCATGGGTCCCCGTTCCAAAAGCATTGCCGGGGTTAATAATGATCTTTTCATGTTTATTGGATATTTTTCCTTCTTGCCATGGAGGTGTTACCCATAATTTTCTACCGATACGGATGGGTTGAAAACCTTCGATCCATTCCCGGTTCCAATCACGTCCCTCAAGCTTGCTTACCGTCAATTTTTCATCTGGAAGTTTCCTCTTAAGGATCGCTATCAGCTTGTCACGGTTTTCCCAGAGATCCAAAACGGTTATTTCATTCTTTTTGGTTTCAACTGATAATATTTCACCCGATTCAATGAGCTTATCAAGTTCATTTGATATTGTTTCAGTGTAAGCAACCTTGATTTTTACATAATCGGGATACATTAATAGTATGACTTCTTTTGTAACATTTTAAAATCTTTCAGTAAACTCGATTTGGCGTTCATACGCAGAAAAATACTTTTACCCGGTCTCCAGTCCAAAGCAAGCGTCCAGCAATGAAGATCACGTACCAGACTTAGTCGTTGATCGGTAATTTTTTGCTCCAACACATCAAAATTAATACGATAGGTGCCCGACCACTTTGGAGAAAGATAAGCTTTCATGGTTGTCGTAATAAGCAGACTATTCTTGATATTTAAAGGGTCGCTGGCATTTGAAACAAAGGATACACCCGAATTGATGCTCCATCTGTCAAATCCCGTATCGGCTCCTTTTGGAATGACAGGGTTTTGAGGACCATCTGCATTTGATGTTGAGTCCGGATTATTTTCGCTAAGCTCAGACTGCCCTTTTTCCTTCGGCTTTATAACAAAACCCGTATTAAGCCTTAACTGGGTCATTCTCGGGATGGCAAGTTGATTTATCCTGTTGATAGAACCATCATCGGTAACACGATAATCGTAAGGATCAAATGTTGCATCGATCTTCAGGTCCATTCCTCCCGGCAGATCCTTAATTGTTGATGTGGCCGTGATGTAACTGCTTTTCAGTGAATCAGCCAGGAAATTATAACTGTGTTTTATATTCAGGAACGTTGTCTTTTTTTCATCACCTTGTTTATTGATGGTTTTTGAATCAAAATTGTGATTGAATGACATATTGAATGTCTGACTTTGAGATGAGGGAGTACGTCCAAGCAGGGTACTTGCAAAATAGTCGTAAGATACTTCTTCTCCGTTTATATCCACACCGTGATAAACATAGTTGGGGTTATTCGATTGGTCGGGTCGATAAACAAAATTTAGGCTCATATTCATGGTATGACGAACCGCTTTCAGAGGTCCGAGGTTAAGATTGAAAATACCGTAAAGTGTTGTACTGGCACTGGTTCCAAGATTAAATCGCCCCCGTCTTTTAAAGCCATTGATCTCACTTAAAATAAGGTCGCCGTCCTCATCTACCAACGCTGAGTCATTTCTCGTTTCAGGAGCCATATAGAGCATTGTCCAGTCTTCATAGTAATTTAAATAAGGTGATACGTTCAGAAAGCCTAAGATCTTATTATTGTATTGGACACCCATATTTGTTTGCAGCTTATTTTGCTGTTTATCGTAAAAAACGCTGTCCGCTTCATTCCAAGTGTGCATGAATTTATTGCTTAAATTCGAGGAGATGTTATAGGTGAACTTATGATACCAGCGTTCGGGTTGCGATTTGCTTTTTCTTTTAAAGACATTTGCCCTTGATTTTGAAAGAGAGAATTGCGGCAAGTATGTCGTTGAAGTTCCGGTTCTAAGGTCTTCGGTATGTGAAGCATTCAGGCTCATTGAAAAAGGACCCAATTGAGTGCGAAATGTCGCCCTTGATACCATTTGCTGTTCCAGTTTTTCATCAATATCGAGTTCATCTTCATAACGTGTCCGGTCATTGGTATAACTTCCATTGATATTCAAACTTGAGAAACGTCCGATCTTTTGGGGATGATTAACGGAAATTTCATATCCCTGCTTTGGTCTCGCCGATAAAAAATTATTCCAATATTTCAAGGTAACCGAACCGCCGGATATGACGTCTCTCAAGGCATAACGTTGCCGCAGTTCCGCCGTGATCCCCTGGCTGTCATAAAAATCAAATAAAATCCTCGCATCATAATAATCATTCGGAGCCCAATAATAACCCATATTCTCCAGTGCCCAGCCTTTCCCGGTGTTACGATAATTGCCAAATCCGGGAATTATCCAGCCGCTTCGTCGTTTCCCTTCTTCTATCGAGACAAAAAGACTTGGAATGTACAGTAACGGAATATCCATTACTTTTAGTGTCAAATCCTGAGCAAATACCCGGTCACCGGGGATGACTTTCATATGTTTAGCTTCGATACAGAAATGGGGTTCTTCCAATTCGCAGGTCGAGAATGTGCCATTCTTAACATACAAAGGTTCATCTTCCGTTTTCAGAACGGTCCTGCCTTGATAATAACCTTCTTTAAATTCTGTCTTTCCGCGAGTGATCCGTCCTCTCTGAGTATCCAGATTGTATTCGAACAGCCGTCCATACACCGGTGCATCTTTACCCTGAATAAATTCCGGAAGATCTCCGCTTTTACCCGGCATGGCATAGAGGATATTCGTTTCCCAATCGATCTTCATGGTATCGGCGCGCAGTTTAATGTCACCGTATCTCATATTCGAAGAGGGATAAATATACATATTATCCTTCGGTATACTATAATGGGCTTCGTTGCCGTAATAAAGGACCACGGTATCCATTTCCGTGTAAGATGTATCGGGAGCAAATCGGCCTTCCACGCCAAAGATCGCGAACAGATCGCTGACATCGCCTTTTTCAAACTTTATTTGAACGGTATCCGATGTCATATGATTGATCCCCTTGTAGACTGAATCTTTAAAAACGTGATAGTCCGACGTCACCATACCGGTCATATCCATCCACTCGGGCTCATCTTTCATATTGAAGGAAAGAAGCATATATTTCCCCGTCATATTGCTGACTTTTTCAATCAGGGTATCTTTTTCTTCTCCGATAAATCCTTCTTCTTTTAACGTGATCCGGGGTGCCCGGGGCGTTACAAGCTGTCCCAAATGCTCCCGGTAAAAATCCAAATGCATTTCGGGACCGTACATATCAATATGTTTGTAACGTAAATGTGCATTACCGAAGAATTTTACAGTTTGAAGGGTATCGTTATAAAAAAGAGAATCGCACCAGGCAGAAGAAGAATCTTGCTGAACATAAACGCTATCGGTTGCGATCAACCATGCTTCTTTCATATTACCTTTCATTTTCCCGGCAAAAACCTCAAATCGTTTTTTCCCATCATCCAGGGTCTCGTAAACAGAAGCATTTTTATGTCCGTAAAACTCATCGGTATCCAGCCGATACTCCAACTCTGCGCCCCGCATGGTGATATTGTTGACCGTGTCGCTCATCATCGCTTCGCCAAAGAGCCAGGCACGGTCATTAACCCGATCGAATTTCATTGAATCCGCATAAGCATACGAACTGCTGTCTTTTATTTCGACCTTTCCTTTAGCCCAATACACGTCCTTGTCGAGGTTCCCTTGAAGGGATAAGGCAGAAAACTCGCGGTTGTCATACGTAATGAATAATTCGCCGGGTACATTCAGATCCTTGTTTTCCGTATTGTATTTCCCCTCTTCAAAGGTCACATTTACACTGTCATCAAAGATCCTCACATTCCCGAATAAACGCAGAAGATTGAGTTTTTCATATTGATAGATCCTATCGGCATATAGATGAACATCTCCCTGTTTTAGATGAACATCTTTATCAAATAATAAATACGTGCTTTCCGGCGGGCGCTCGTCTTGGTCGCTTTGTTCTGTGATTTTTTGCATCGTACCGGCATTCAGAAGTTCGATAGGTTCGGACTCAGAAAAGGCCGCCCCGGTTAGGAGAACGGCAAGCATTAAATATTTTAGAATTTTCACTTTGCTTAGATGCACTGCGCTTGTTTTTGTTTCGACTTGTATCAAATTTTAAAATATACGCTCTTTTACATTAAAAAAGAAGACGTTATTCAAGACAAAGCGCTGGGCACTGAGCTCGGAGCACTGGGAAGAGATAGTGAGAATCTTAGTGCTCACTCTTTCTATTGATCTTC
>CAYVLJ010000041.1:0-15758 GCA_964452375.1 uncultured bacterium
TTCCTGAAGATAAACCTGAAATGCCTCCGATGCCCGCAGGCGGCATGGGCGGCGGTATGGGCGGTATGTATTAGACCGCTATTCACGATCAGTGAAATAAATAAAGCTCTTTCTGCTTATGTGGGGAGAGCTTTTTTGTTTATAAGAGGGAGCGCTGAGCACTGGGCGCTGAGAGGGGGCGAAGAGGAGAAGAAGAGAGATGGAGAAGAGTTAAGAAGGCCATCAGGAAATATTTATTTCTTTGAGTGTTTTGTCTCTTTGTGATCATTCTTGCCTTACCTTGTTTACCTTTGCGGGTAAGGAATCTCTTTTCTGTGGTACTTTGGGTTCTTTGCGCCTTTGTGTAAGGTCTTAAGGTTTATGTTTTTAATTCTTCATTTCATTCCTTATTTTAAGAAGATGAAATCAAAAATATCGATCCGGACAATTTGTGTTTTCTTGCTTGTGGTTTTTGCAACAGGTTTTGCTGAATCTGTCGATGAATACGATAAAAAGATCGATCAGGGAACCCAAAGGCTTAAAGAACTTGAACGGCAATTGAATTCCCTTCGTTCCGAAGTAACAAAATATCAGCAACAGGAAAAAGGTCTGTTACAGGAACTGGATAACACGCAGCGCCGGATATCGCTTACCAATGAAAAGATCAGACTTCAGAACCGCGAACTGGAGCTTCGACGTGCAAAGAAGAAACAATTACAAAAAGATTATCAAGGTGCCCAAAGAAAAAGCGAAGAATTGATCGAAAGATATAAAAAGAGAGTTGTTCACGCTTATAAATTAAAACCCGACCGCCAGCTTGATCTCTTCATTGATGCGGCATCCCCCCGCGAATTGTATTATCGTATCAAATACGTATCGGCCGTCAATGAAGCGGATCGCGAACTATATCAGGAGATCGTTGATAATATCAGACTGATCGATACACGAAGCGCACAAATAGATAGAGAGACAAAAGCCATCGCGAAGAATGTGCGCGAGCTTGAAGAAGAACAGGAAAACCTTTCGGCATTAAGAACAAAAACACGATCACAATATGATAAGATCTCAAAAGATAAAGCCCTGCTTTCTGAACAGATCAAGGATAAAGAGAATTCGATCCAAGAGATAAGAAATGTTATAGATAAGACACAAAAAGATAAAAAAGCGTATTTGGCCCGACTTGAGGAAGAACGTAAAAAACGTGAAGTCGTAGAATTGCCCTTTGATCAAAAGAAAGGCAAATTGCCCTGGCCGGCCAGGGGAAAGATCGTTAGCAGTTTTGGGAAACAAAAACATCCCGTTCTTGGTACAATTACGGAAAATTCGGGAATAGATATCTCAACCGGATCAGGTGCGGCAGTTCGATCAGTGTCGGACGGCATGATCGTTACAATCACCTGGTTGAGAGGATTTGGGAATACGATCATTGTACTTCACGATAATAATTATTACAGCGTTTATTCTCACGTTGAGAACATCGATGTGGTCCAGGATGAATACGTGGATGTGGGACAGCAGCTGGCAACGGTATCCTCAGATGGTTCAATGGATGGAACACGTTTGCATTTTGAGCTTTGGCATGAGCAGGATAAATTGAACCCAGGAAGCTGGCTGAGCAAATAAAGGAAGAGTATGCAGAAGAAACGACAATTAAAGAAATTATATGTTTCGCTGTTCAATGAAGATTGTAAAACCGTTGACGATATGCCGGGTTCCGGTTCCTATAGGGAGTACTATAGGTTGACGGGAGAATCCGGTCGAACGGTTATCGGGGTATACAATGAAGACCGAAAAGAAAATATCGCATTTCTTTCGTTTTGCCGTCATTTCAGAGCCCATGGTTTAAACGTTCCGGAAATACTGGCCGAAGATCTTGATAACAGTATGTATGTATTGGAAGATCTGGGGAATACGACGCTTTACTCCTACCTCACGAAAGTTTATAAAAATGGAATTTTCCCTCAGGGACTGATCGATCTCTATCAGAAAATTCTGGAAGAATTGCCGAAATTTCAGCTGGAAGCGGGCAAGAGCATTGATTTTAAAAAATGCTATCCACGGCATCGTTTTGACAGACAATCCATTATGTGGGACCTGAATTATTTTAAATATTATTTCCTTAAATTGGCGAAAGTGCCGTTTGATGAACAGGAGTTGGAAAACGACTTCAATATTTTTGCCGATTATCTCCTGGAAACCGATTGCGATCATTTTCTTTACCGCGATTTCCAATCCAGAAATATCATGTTGAAAGATGGAAAGCCATATTTTATTGATTTCCAAGGCGGCAGGTACGGTGCTCTTCAATACGATCTGGCGTCTCTGCTTTACGATGCAAAAGCGGATATTCCGCAGCATATCCGGGATATGCTTTATGAACATTATCTTGAAGTATTAAAAAAGTATCACAAATTCGACAGAGAAGATTTTACCAGATATTATCATGCTTATGTGCTTGTTCGTATCATGCAGGCTATGGGTGCCTACGGATTCAGGGGCTTTTACGAAAAGAAACAGCATTTTCTGAAATCCGTACCATACGCTATTGAAAATATAAAATATCTATTGGAAAATATGGATTTGCCGATCAAGGTCCCGGCTTTGATCAGCGTTCTGCAAAAGATCACAGAACAGAAAAAATTGATGAAATTCGGACGCAGCGAATCGGATATGCTTACTTTGGATATCAGCTCATTTTCATATAAACGCGGTATTCCCGATGACACTTCCGGCAATGGCGGAGGGTTTGTATTCGATTGCCGGGGGATTTATAATCCGGGAAGGTTTGAAGAATACAAAAAATTGAACGGGAAAGATAAACCGGTCATTAAATTTCTAGAAGAAGAAACCGAGATCGGAACATTTCTTGATAATGCTATAAAAATGGTTGAAATGACCATTGATGATTATGTAAAACGTAAATTCACTCACCTGATGGTAAGCTTTGGTTGTACCGGCGGGCAACATCGTTCGGTTTATTGTGCGGTGAAATTGGCGGAGTATTTCAAAGACAGGGATGATATCATTATACAGTTGAATCACTATTGAACGTAATACATAAGAATTGGTTTAGAGGTTTAGTTTAAAGATCTGACTTTTATTTCCTAAACTGCTAAGCGTCTAAACTCCTAAACAGGAATTTATTATGAAAGCAATGATCTTGGCGGCCGGATTGGGCACACGTCTTAGACCCATCACGAACATCATGCCAAAGGCATTGGCGGAAGTGAAAGGGCAAACCCTTCTCGAGCGTGCGATCAGAAAACTGGTAAGAGCGGATGTTGACGAAATAATTGTGAATGTTCATCACTTTGCAGATCAGATAGAAGCTTTTCTCAGTCAACGTGATTTTGGCATTCCCATTCATATTTCCGACGAAAGAAAGGAGATACTGGGAAGTGGGGGGGCTTTAAAACATGCTGAAAAATTCCTGGCAGGTGATGAGCCCTTTTTTGTCTATAATGTCGATGTTATTAGTAATATTGACCTCTTAGACATACTTTACCTTTATAAAGACAGCAAAGCATTGGCAATACTTGCCGTCAGAAAACGCGACACCAAACGCATGTTGTGCTTTGATGACGAACATCATCTTTGCGGCTGGAAGAACAAAGAGACCGGGGAATTAAAAGGGCAAGACGGTCACGAACTGGCCTTCAGCGGCATACATCTTATTCATCCTGTATTATTGGAAAGAATGCCCCAAGGGAAATTTAATATTATCGATTTTTACATTGAGATCGCAAAAACAGAGACCATCCTTGCTTACGATCACAGCGATGGAGATTGGATTGATGTTGGAACGCCCGAGCGGCTGCGCAAGGCAGCCCAGCTCGTTGAATAATGAACATTCGCGCATTCGGACAATGGAACATTCGAAGTAAATATAAAAGTTTATGGTTTATGGTTTAACCTTTAATATTGAACTGCTACGCAGTTCTTTTTCTTTAGGATCAATTTTCTACTATTTTCGACTGCTATGCAGTCTCATTAAATAACAAATATTCTTCAATCCCAATAGTGTTATGATTGCAGTGAAGGATTTAATAATATTTTTCTTAAACCCACCAGCATGCAGATTTTTTAAATATCAAAATGGGCTTAATGGTAAAAATGAGTTGCCCCCGACTTCATCCCGGGGTTCACGATTCCAGTAAAATGGGGTTTTAACCCCTAAACTTTTAAACTTTCCCCAAAAAATATTTTGAGTCAAATAGGAAAGTTAAATTCGACTCAATGATAACAATTATGTTTGAGTCGATTGTAACAATTAATTTCGAGTCAAATCGTTTAGCACAATCTCTATCTCTCGAAAATATACTCCCCGTTTCCCCTTTTAAATTGAAAATTCGAAGTTAATATGAAAGTTTAACATTTATGGTTTAACTTTTAATATTGAACTGCTACGCAGTCTTTGAGAAGTTTAACCCCGGCGGGGTTAAATATCTCTAGCCCACGACGAAGTCGTGGGTTTAAAATATCTTTAGGTAAACAACCACAGCGTGGTTGAATAACTAAACGCTTTAACGCTTCAACGTAAAAACTTTAATCACGTCACAACGAATAAATGCTTTATTACATAATTATACTACCCGATTAGACTTTGACTTTTGCCCTATCTCATTGTATATTAGGCGGCTAAAACAAAGGAGCTGTCGTGAAAATTAGTCTAAAAGAAGTATCTTCAACTGAACGAGAGATGGAATTCATTCTTGAATGGAAAGACATCGAGAACGATTATTCAAAATTTGCAAAAAAATTCGCTAAAGATATTACTCTTCCCGGTTTCCGAAAAGGAATGGTCCCGATGGGCATTCTTGAAAAGAAATTCGGCCCCCAAATGGATTATGATTTTATCAATGAAAAATTCTCGGATTATTATGTCAAAGCCCTGGAAGAGAAAGAACTGAATCCCGTATCTCAGCCTGAGTTACTTGACCTGGATTTCAAAAAAGGCTCTGATCTTAAGCTTAAAGTTAAATTTGAAGTGATGCCGGAATGGGATATGCCGAAATATAAGGACGGATTCAATCTGGAAAAGCAGAATTACGTTATTGAAGAAGATGATATTAAAGAGTCCATTGAACGTCTAAGAGCTAATGCCGCTGAAGTTAAACCCGTTGAGGGAGAGGCTCAAAGCGGACACTACCTTGTGGCGAACGTTGAAGAGCTTGATAAAGATGGCAAAGTTATCAATGAAGCAAAAGATAGCCGTATTCAATTGGGCAAAGCTCCTTTTGACGGCAAAACGGAGAAAGAACTTATCGGTTCCAAATCCGGCGATACCAAGACCATCGTTTTAAAAGCCGAAACGGATAAGGAAGAAGATCATACGTTCAAATTGCAGATCACTGCAATTGAAGAACACCTGCTTCCCGAAGTAAATGATGAATTTGCCCAGACGGTTGATCCGGATGTTGAAAATCTTGCTGCTCTCAAAGCAAAAGTCCGCAATGAACTTGAAAGCTACTGGACCCGCCAATCAGATTCGCGGCTGGAAGAAGAGATAGCTGATTTCTTTATTGATAAATTAAAGGATGTTACCTTGCCGAAAACAGTTGTTGAAGAACAGGCAAAGAACATCTATGAAGATATTAAGAAACGCTATCCGTCCGACAATGAAATGGACGAAAAAGCCGTGATCGAGAATTACAGCGATACCGCTTCAAAAAGTTTAAAATGGCAGTTGGTCAAGAACAAGATCGTCAAAGAGAATGAGATCAAAGTCGAAGATAAGGATGTTGATGCAAAGATCGCAGAAATGTTAAAAGACGTTAAAGAAGATCTTCGCGACAGTTATAAGAAATACTATGAATCTCCCCAGGTGAAAAACCAGCTTCACGACGACGTGATCAATACCAAGATCCTGGATCATATCAAATCATTTGCAAAGATGAAGACCAAAAAAGTTACACGAAAGGCTCGTTTGAAAGAGATGGGTCAGTAAGATCCTCCTACGCCAAGGCTTCGGAGAACAGGCGTGACCTGTAATGCAAGGTAACGTATAGAATAAAGTAAGGGCTCAGAATTCTGAGCCCTTTTTTACATCAATGATTTTCTTAAAGAGTTATTATTGCGTCGGATCTTTCATGATACCGATAAAGATGATCGCATGGGTTTCGGCATCCTGGATGGCATAGATAAATGGATGATCCAGTTTCACTTCAATTACAATCGGTCCTGCTGATGTATAATCTATAATTATTACAGTGACAGCCGCCGCTTCGGCGCCGGCTTCGTCAACAGAAATATAGGTGTCATGCAATACCGTGCTTACATAAAGGTTATATAATTCATCGAACATTCCGCTTAGATCAGGTGAATAATATAAATTTGTTAACCCAAGTGCTTTCAGGGGATCATCCATAACATATTTGTGTGATTCTTCGAATTTAGGCATTTCAAGAATCATGTCTGTTATCCGCGCAGAATTCATCCAGGCATTCCATTGTTCATCGTTTATTGTCAATAATAACTCATCACAGCTTTCTTGCTTCGGCATAATGCAGGTCATTTCGTAACGAGAGTTATTCTTGAATGGAATACATATAATTTGGACATCGTTATCAGAGTAATAATCCATGCTGAATGGGTCATCCTCTGTTCCACCTCGCATCATATCGCATTCGATTGAGCTGCTTCCATCTGTTTGAGTATAGAAAGTTTTTTTCTCTGTGTTATTTTTGCCAAAGCCGTTTATCCATTTACCCAGAAAATAAGTTGCATTTGTAAGAACAGCTGCAGTTTCTTCCGAGAATAATGAGGGGTTCACAATATTGTCTATCTTGTCGTTGGTATGATCGGCGGCCCATTGATTGATCTCTTCTGCGGCATTGGCGCCATCGGTGAAATCCATGTCTGAGACTTCGGTATCAAAGTAAGTATCCAGAACATTCAAATAGCTACTGGTCGGGTGAAACCCCGCTTTATACCAGAATGCGTGTGCAAGCGACAGATCGACACCCTCATCAAGCGTTGTCAGATAAGTACCGAAATCTTTGTACAATTGATAAAGTTCATTGCCATCAGAGAAATTGTTTAAATAGAAAACATCTCTTAAAGCCTGAGTTGTTTCCCCACCGCTTGCAGGGTATAACAGGCCAAAAGCGTACATCATGCTTACCGGAGAAATAAATATATTACCGGTATCGGTTTTGTTGATCTCGCGGATCAAGTCAAAAGAAAAATTATTGATAGCATTGCCAAAGTCTTCATACTGTCTGATGACATTTGCAGTTTCGGAATCATATCCTAAGTTCTCTGGAGTGTCGCTTCTAGAATAGGGAAGGATTTCCGGAACCATGATATTGGTTTCATCTTTTTCTATTCTAAAATTTATCGGCAGTTCATTGATGACCTCAGTCGCCTTAACTGAACCGCTACTGGGTGCGGCAGCAATGATTGAGTCCATATTGTCAATAACGAGGAACTGTTTTAATGTATAATTCCCGGTATTCAAACTGATGGTATTGGTTTTATATAAACCATCATACCCATAGGCGAATTTCAATAATTCAGTTTTGATATCACCGTTACTGTTCTCATAAATTACCGAAACAGCTGTTGGAGTGTTATCATCCAGTTCTACTTCAAAATAAAGAGCGCCTGTTGCTTTTTCTCCCAGGAAGGAAAAAAGCTGACATGAGCTTAGGACTAAAAGCAACGCCAATAGAAAACATATCTTCTTCATTTCTCACTCCTTGCTAATGTATAATACTTAATATAAAAAAAACTAACAGGTCTTCAAGTGTTTTTTGAAAGAAATGTTCCGGGGTATAAACCAGTAGAGACACGCGATCGCGTGTCTCTACAATGAATAAATTACATTAAAACCATCACACCATGGTGTGATGGGACAGCTCACACATTAAACCTGATATTAACAATATCGCCGTCTTTGACGATGTAGTCTTTGCCTTCCAGTCTAACGAGTCCTTTTGCTTTAGCGCCACTCATGCCGCCTTCTGCCATGAAGTCGTCGTAGGCGACGACCTCGGCCCGAATAAAGCCTTTTTGAAGGTCGGAATGGATCACACCGGCAGCTTCAGGCGCTGTTGACGGAGAATGTAGATTCCAGGCACGGACCTCGTCTTCCCCAACTGTGAAGAAAGAGATCAGTCCGATAGCAGAATAGGAGGTAGCGATCACATGATTGACCGCAGGTTCCTCAATTCCCATTTCTTCCATGAACATTGCGCGTTCATCGGTATCCAGTTCCTGGATCTCTTTTTCGGCCAGTGCGGAAACGGAGGTGACGGGAATATCGGGGTGTTTCTCGGTAAAAGCGGTTTCGATCTGTTTGCGGTCGGCATAATGTGATTCATCGGAATTTATGACCGCCATCAAAGGTTTTTGTGACAACAATTGAAAACCCCGAATGATGATATCTTCACTTTCAGATATTTCGATCTTTCTCAGGGGAATATTCTCTTCAAGCGTTTTATGGCATTTATTTAGAATGTCAAGTTCGCGCTGATTGAACTGGGGGGCTGAGCGAGCCTTAAGCTGATTGACTTTTTCCAAACGATTTTCAACGACCAGAAGATCAGCAAAGATAAGATCCTCCTGCAGCCGATCCAGATCGGCGACCGGATCGATCACCTTTTGATTACCTTCGGCATCATAGCCCTCAAAAGCTTGCAGAACGGCCACCAGCGCATCCGTTTGCCGTACGGCCTCCAGATATTTTGATGCCTGATCCGTTCTCATGCTTGCGGGAATACCCATCACATCGATACAATCAAATTGAGCATAAGTCGTTTTTTTGGGTTGATATATCTCAGACAAGCGGTCAATACGTTCATCAGGAAGAATGACCTGTCCACGATGATATTCGGCCAGGCCTGTTTGTACTGATTCATATTTCCCTTGTGTCAGTAATTCAAAAAGGGTGCTTTTCCCCGAATATTTTAAACCGATAAAACCTAATTGCATATTATCCTTTCATTGTCTGTGATGATATATTTTGATCTATAGGTGAAATTTCTTTGCAATAAAACTTCTTACAGAACGGAAATATCGCATTAAAAGACCAACCAGGCCAAGAGGGATCAGTGCCGCCATGACCAGAACGGACCATGTCGGTTCAAAACTTCCCTGAATGAATTTGGTAATGATCATATCTATTGCGAACGATAGAATGGATAAATTGATAAAGATCACGGCAAGGAACTTAAAAATATCAAAGATCATAGCTTTAATAATGAAAAATGAAACCAAAGATAAAACAAGTACCGATACGTAGAGCGGAAGGATCAAATTGACAATAACTTCATTATTTACTAGCATAAAAGCATATAAAGCCGTGAAAAGAATACTTGCAATGACAAAATAAATGATGAGCGGCACCCATCTTTTGACACGATCTGAGATGAAGATCCCAGCCATGATCACCCAGAGGAAAATAATGCCCGAGGATGCATATTGAGACCACGCAACATTTCCCGAGATCACCAGATTCAAGGCAAGCAGAAACATGGCTGTTGCAAAAGAATCATAGGTATATAAGCGAAAGAAAGGCTGTCCCGGTTTTAAAAGCGGATAACCAGCAACGAACCACAAATACACCAGAGAGATGATGGGGATCATTGACCATGAAATCTCTTTGTTGACAAGATAATTGATCAATAGCAGCACAACGATGTAAATGGTGATCGCAAATGATACGATGGTTCCTGCCAGCATCATCCTCATGTGTGCCGGTTCGGAAGATCTTATGTGTTCCCTGTATTTTGGGAAATCCCGATTTTCCGGTTTGATCTTTGCGTTCGGGTTTAGCACTTTTGTATTGCAAAGTGGACAACGCTCATGATATTCGGCGAGTTGGACGCCGCAATTTACACAATATGACATATATACCTCAATTGCTTCTGATTTTTACATGTGCTCCCATTTCAACTAGACGTCGGAAAACATGTTCTTCGACCCTGGGATGCTTATTGATCCGGCCAAAATTTATATGAATATGATCTTTAAACCCAACGACGCCGCAACCGGTTAGGCAGTGATAGGTGGGACCCAGCATCACGCCCATATCTTCAATATGCTCATTTAGAACATCCGGCAGGCGGATGGCCCCCAAATTGGAAACAGCGCCTGAAAATTGTGCGTGTCCCTGTGTATTTGACAGATAACGTATCACAAAATTCTTAATGAAAACAGGAACGTATTTAACGATCGGGTTTTGCGTGATATCATAATTATCTTTCGCCATTGTGATCAGGTGTTCTTTCGTAATATGCTTTTTCATATATTGGGTTAGAAAGCTGATAATATCTTCAAATTTTTCAATTTTCTTGGGATCAAAACGGGGCACGACAAAAAGTGAGAAATTCCGCATGGACCTGATAGGCCATAGTACTCGCATATTAACAGGTATTTCCATGCCTATATTAAGGTGTTTCTTCTTATTCTTAACATCCTGGTGCTGTATCAAAATAAGAGCTTCAACATATAAAGCGGCCAGCAACTCGGTGATCGTACATCCATATTGTTTTGATATTTTTTTCAGATCTGTTAAAGGTACGGTGCCAATGATGATCTTATAAACTCCCAAAGGCAGCAAAGTATCGCGATGATGAAAAACACCATCCGTATTAAAAAGACTTCTTTGCCTGGGGGCATTGTCGATCATATCTTTCTCATTTTTAACGATCGTTTCAAAGGCATCCTGATACTCTTCGGGATCCGGCTCTTCATGGATATCCATGATGCCTTCGGGAACGGAGTCGACCTTTCCCTTTAAGATCAGATAATGCGTGATCAGCGTTTTAAGGAATTCCAGCGCACCGCCTCCGTCGGTCAGAACATGCGAGCATTCCATTGACAGGGTTTTTTGGTGTATTCGTATCAGATATAAATAACCGTTGTTATAGATTGGGTAAAGACGTTCGCAAGGTTGCGGAGTTTCAGGCCAGATCTTGGTAGGATTCGTATTTTCTTCGAAATAATGCCAAAAAAAGCCTGTGCGAAGATGCACATTAAAGTAGGGGAATCGAGGTTTGACGATTTCAAGTGCTTTTCTAACAGTATCAACATCAATTTCCTCTTCCATCTTCGCCCAAATTCGAAATATATTGGTGTTTTCGGGTGATTCGATCGCTGGATATATCTGTGCGGAAGTGTCCAGCCTAAGCCAGTATTTATTATCATGTTTATTTTTCTTCATGTTCCCTTTTCCGGTCTGTTAAAACCTCTAATGATACGATTTATTTGGAAATATTTGAAGTTCTTTTTTACATATTAGTGTCTTTGCCGGTCAGATTTCAAGAACATAAAGAAGATCTTCGGGATATTCCTCATCCCGGGATGCGGGATCACCGGTATTTTCTTTCAAAATGAAATTCAAGCGTTTGACAAGTCGAATGGAGGCATGGTTGTCCGGAGCGATCAAAGCAATAAATCGTGTTTTGTCATATGCGATCATCAAATGGTCTATTAAGATACGAAGCGCTTCGCTTGCATAACCCGATCCCTGATGATCTTTTGACAATGTATAACCCAGTCGGACTTCATTATCTTTATCGGGTAAAAAATATACTCCGATATCACCGATCAATTTTCCGCTTTTTTTCAAAATGATCCCGAGTTGTATCCAGGTATCGGGAATATTGGGCTTTTCGGATAATCGGTATCGGATAAAGTTCTCCGCATCCTGAAGACTTTTAGGTATCCAGCCTTGAAATTTATTCGCCTCGGGATCGGAACGGTATTCAAAAAAATCAGGTGCATCATCGGCATTAAGGTGTCTTAAAATCAATCGCTCTGTTTTCAGCTCGATCATCTTTCTGCCTCGGTTTATTTATTATAAGCAAAAATCATCAAATGAAAAAATAAAATTTATATGCTTCGTTGAAGGGGATTTCATATATTCCGGTATGGAGAACATACAATTAAGCGAATTGACAAAACAAATATTAAAGACGGCCATATCCTTTCAAAAGAAGAAATACCGTAACATTGAATCCTCGATCCTGATTGAGGGTTTGTTGCCATTGGAAGAGGCGGTAAAAAGTAATTACACTGTTACGGATGTCTTTTATAATCACTATTTATTGAATAAACCGGGAGTTGAACAACTCTTGATATCCCTGCAGGATGATCATCAGTCACGTTGTTATGAGGTTTCGGGTTCGGAATTGAAAATGATCTCAACCGAGGTCAATCCCCAGGGTATTGTAGCGGTTGCCAGGCAAAAGGAATACAAAGTTGAAGAACTGAATGGGAATATGTTAGTATTGGACCGCCTACAGGATCCCGGTAATGTCGGAACCCTTTTTAGGATCGCGCATTGGTTTGGCTTAGGTGGAATTGTCCTGATGAAAGGTACTGTTGATGTTCATAATCCAAAGGTCATACGTTCAAGTATGGGGTCCCTTTTTCATGTACCTTTTATTTATGAAGAAGAGCTTCCGGGACAAATATTGAAAGATCATACACTTATTTTGAGCAAAGCTCACAGTGAGGAAGAAATTAAAAATATCGATCCGCTAAAGATCAGTCCATTTTTGCTTGTGATCGGTAATGAAGCCCGAGGTATTGATACAGAGTTTGATGCTTATGAACACATGGACTTGACCCTGCCGCCTCTCGGAGGAGCCGAATCACTGAATGCCGCTGTTGCGGCAGCTGCCATTCTCAGCAAGTTACTTTATTGAATATGAGATCCATCCGCTACATAATATTGATCGTTTTAATGAGCTGCTTGATTGCTCAGGAAAATCTTGAATTGATCAATCCCACTTATTTAGGCAATGAAAGAAGAAATTATTATGGGGAAAAAGCTCCCTCGGGACTTGATATTATTTGGAAAACATATCTTGGTGAAGGAGTAACAAAGATCGGAAGTAAAGAGAGGATATGGAAAGGCAGCGGGTGGACCGGACAAGTCCTGATGATCAAAGAATATGGGAAACCCTATCTCATACATGGCGCACTTGACCATCACTTGCGAAAGATTGATGCTGTAACGGGAGAGATCATTTGGCAATATGAATTCCCGGATGCCATTAAGGGAACCGGCGTATTATGGAAAGATCCGGAAGCCGGGCTTATGATAATACAAGGTAGCCGCCGGGGGGTGAATTACAGCACTTGGTCACCCAACCTTCATCCTCTTAGAGCGATATCATATATGAACGGAAAAGAGATCTGGCGATATCATCTTGAACGCGGAGCATCTTATTCCACCGATGTCGACGGAACGCCCCTGATCATTGATGATACCGTTTATGTGGGATTGGAAAACGGTTATTTTGTAGTTTTCAATGCCGAACTTTCTGAAACGGAAGAATATAAGGAATATAAGCGCCCTGTTACGCTGGAGAAACATTCACTGTATGATCCGGAGGATATGAAAACGCACGGTCAGAATCTTATCACGGAATCTTCACCCTCACGGATCGGCGATCATATTTATATCGCATCAGGCTCAGGACATGTTTACGGTTACAATTTGAAAAGCAGAAAAATTGATTGGGATTTTTATGTCGGTGCCGACATGGACGGTTCAACGGCAGTGACCTACGACGATTGTATATTGGTAAGTGTTGAAAAACAATATATCGATGGAGAAGGGGGCGTTTTTAAACTTGATCCCTCGAAGCCGGCTGACTCTTCATGTGTCGTCTGGTATTTTCCCACAAGGAACGATACTTCCGAACACGCCACATGGCAAGGCGGTGTTATAGGAACGGCAACAGTGAACGATCTGAGTAAACCGGATGATCTTCCACATATGGCGGCCATATCCGCCATTGACGGATATTTATATCTTGTTGAACATGATCAATTGGATACCGTGAAGGTCCCGGGCCCGAACTTAGAACATAAGTATTTTAAACCAAAATTTATTGCATCCCGTTGGATAGGTCAAAGCATTTCAACACCGCTTTTTATCGACAGAAATATTATTGCTGCAAGTTACAGCGGTGTATCGCTTTTTAAATTCAATTCCAGGGGAAAGCTCTATAAAGTGGAACGTCGCTATATTGGTGGTGTTGAATCAACCCCTTTTGTTTATGACCGCCGGATCTATGTAGGGTCAAGAGACGGTTTCTTGTATTGCCTGGGTGACAGCACAATTAATAACTGAGCTCTTAATAAAAACTCTAACTAAAGAATAGCTTAAGTTCTAACCTTAACCCTAGCATTTTTGTGTGTAAAAAAAAAGAATAGCGAAAGCCATTCTTCTAACTTCACAAACTAATTATATTAGTTTAGAGCGGTTCGTTATCCCACAGGTATTTAACCGGATTGATAGCTTTTCCGTCTTTTTGGATCTCATAGTGAAGGTGCGGACCCGTTGAACGGCCTGTGCTGCCTACAAAACCGATAAGATCGCCGCGATCAACGGTTTGTCCTTTTTCGACTTTTATCTTATGCATATGAGCGTATACGGAAACAAAGCCGTTTCCATGATCGATCTTTACGACATTTCCATAGCCGCCGTATGAGTAGGATGCATAAGTAACCTTACCTTTTCCTGAAGCATAAATATGTGTTCCGCGGTTAGCGGCAAGGTCAATACCGGAATGAAATTTCTTTTTCTGTGTTATCGGGTCGGTGCGATAACCAAATAGTGAACTGACATAATAACTTTTGGCGTCCAATGGAGTAATAGCGGGAATGTATTCCAGATTGTCTTTGTATTTTTGAATGTTCGTATAGAGGTTTTTGTAGTTTTCAAGCTCAACGGAAACCTTGGTGCTTAGGAATTCAATATTGGTATTAAGATCATCAATGACATTTCCGGTCTTTTCGGGATTTGCCATTTGAACTCGCCCTCCAACTCCAAGATTACCAATACTCAAGTCATGTTCCGGTAAATCGGCGTATAGCCTGATATTGTTGTTGAGTTCTACCATAGAATCCAAATAGGCTTCTGCGAGATCCAGCTCCCGTTGAAGAGTCTCAACCGTTTTTACCAGATTCTTGTTTTTAATTGTCTTTGGCGTATGGTGGGATGCAAGATAACGATAGCCGAAATAAGTAGATCCGGCAATGATAGTTAAAAGAACCAAACTAGCTAAAACAATTGAAAAAACTAACCCAAAACGAGAAATAGAGATCTCTTTCGAGTTATTCGCAGTCAGATAGATCAGAATATGTTGCTTGTCCTTACCCATCGATAAATTATAAGGTAGATTGAGACTTTTTGCAAGGTATTTTGAATGAAGAATAAAAAATTATCTGTAAGGTCCCCATGCATCAATAATCATAAAAAAGCAGATAAAAGATTTTTAAGTTTAATCTTCTATTACGCTTATTCCTTTTATTTTTAACTAGATTTCAATAAAATAGGGACATGATCACTGAAATCGTATTATCATCTTTAGGTTTGGTCCTCTCGGCTTTCTTCAGCGGATCTGAGATCGCGATGATCTCGGCGCATCCGCTGCAATTGCAAAAATGGGTATCACAAAAGAAACCCTTGTCGGCATCAGCATTGAAGATATATGAAGATCGCCAGCATTATCTTACAATGATCCTTGTCGGGAATACTATATCAAATATTTTAACAACGATATTTGCCACGCTTTTACTCAATAATTATGCCGGGTTCAACTGGTGGCAGGTTATCTTGGTGATCTCAGGAGTTATACTTCTCTTTGGTGAAGTTCTTCCGAAGTCTTTAGTTCGGTCGAAACCCAATTCTTATTTGTTGTTTGCGACTTTTATTATGAAAATACTGGGGTTTGTACTGCATCCTCTTGCACGCTTTTTTGAAAAATTGATCGCAAATATTCGTTCGTCAAATGTAACGAACTCGATATTGGTAA
>CAYVLJ010000042.1:0-15723 GCA_964452375.1 uncultured bacterium
TGAAGCTTTTGCTAGTTTAATGCACCTTGAAGCAAAACTTTAATATTCAGAATGTAGACAGGTTCTACAGCTATTCCGTTGATCTGGAAATAACCATGCTTGTTCTTTGGAATATATTTGATAAAGTATTTACCGCCTATCGAAGGTGGTGGTGTCGTTAATGACTGATTTGTATAATCAATACCGTTGATCTCCAATAAATTCATATTGCTTGAAGAAAAGCTTTGGACCGTCCCGTAGACATAAACGTATGTTTCGGTGGACCCGCTGATCGTGTAGGGCATAAATACTTTTTTATAAGAATTCCCCTCGTACATCACATATTCGGGATAAGGGTCATCTTCAACCGCAGCGATCTCGATATGGCCGCCGCTTTGGCTGGCCTTATAGTGTATGTAATATTTTCCGTCAATGGGCTGAGGCAGAGCCGAAGACCATACATTGGTAAAATTCACACCATTTACGATTACGCTGTCCGTACTCCAGGAATTGATGGACCCGATCGCTTCCGAAACGATAAAATAGACATCTTCAACCCCATCATAGGAATAAGGTAACGATATCTCCAGCGAATCGGGTATGATGGGAGGAACGGTGTTGTCTCCGGCGATCTCAAGATGAGAAAAGGCACTCGATGAACTATAGTAGATATAATATTTACCATCGATCCGCTCGGGAAGCGTTGAAGACCAGATGTTGGTATAGTCGACCCCGTTGATCGATACGGTATCCATGCTCCATGAACTAAGCGAGGTAATCGTTCCTGCTGTTGATAAGTAAACTCTGTCAATTCCGTCTTTTTCAAAAGGCAAGCTGATCGAAAGCGTATCGATCACGACAGTCGTATCACCACCGCCTCCGCCACTCCAGTCATTGGTTCCGTCGATCTCAAAGTGGGCAAATTTGTTTTTCGGATTGTAGTAAACGAAGTACTTTTTGCCATCAACCGGAGCAGGCATGGAGGAAGACCATCCATTAGCATATTCAACTCCGTTTATCGTAAGATTCCTCATATTCCATGAATTTACCGAGTTGATCGTACCGGAAAAAACAAAATAACTCACTGAACCGCCGTCTTTTGAAAAGGGCATGTCAGTTTCGGTGTATTCCTGGCCGTTATAAATAATGCCAGCATAAACCGAAACTGCGATCACGCTCATCAGAATGATGGAAAGTAGTTTTCTTTTTGTGTTCATGTAAACCTCAATATCTCTCTTCATTTTCTCTCTCAAACTCTCTCAAATTCAGGGAATAATAAAATAAATATATCCCTTTGTCAAGCATTTTGTTAAGATTTTGTTAAGATTCTGTTAAGTTCTCATATCATGCTGATTTTCTGATACTTACAGGTACACTAAAATAACTTATTTTATAATTTATTTACTGTTTCTTAACAAAAGGGTGGCAAAGATCAATATTTTATCATAATAGTTTAGAGTTTTAGAGGTTTATGGCTTGCTCTACGCTATGTCCGCCGAAGTTTGAAAAACGTAGGCGTGAAGCTCCGATTTATCGGAGCGTAGTTGAGGTTGATCGAATGGTCGATTGCTCGAATGGTCGATTGCTCAGTGTGTTTAAAATCAAGATAAGAAACGGAGAAATCGCTTATTGTCTCTTAAAAATACAAAAGCCCGACGTGTGCCGGGCTCCTGCAATGAGAGAGAGAGATTTATTTATTGTCTAAAGGCCGCCTTCCATGAAGACGCTGACATTTAATTTCGGTGTATATTTGGTGACTTCCAGACTACCTGAGGCATTGGTCGTCCCGTAATAAAAATAATAAGTTCCGTTTATTTTCGACGGAAGAGTCGTAACCGTTGAATTTGAATAATCGGCGTTATTGATCAAGAAGAAATCCATGTTTGACGTAATAACGGAATCAACGGGATCTGTGGTAGAATAAAAATGACTACCGGACCCGCTTTGACTGAAAGGAGCCGTTTGTGCAGTATACGTCTGCGTCGTCCAATCGTCTGTGCCGGTAATAGTAATATTTGCACTACCATTCCCCTTACCAACAAATTCAATAAAATACCTATCATCTCCAGCCAGCGTGACTTGACCCTGAGTACTGTAGTAATCATTACCATTTATTGTAAAAGAAGTACAATTATTCCTTGCTGGTGCTGTATTAAAAGTAACGGTTACCCCAGTGCCTATAACAACATTACGAATAGTTGTACTCCCTGTAAGTGTAACGGGAAGTAAGGCTTCGGTATAATCACTACCACCATAATTTATAACCCCAAAAGCAAATCCACTTATTAGGCATAAGCCTATCAGTAATCTAATCAGGTTGTTATGTTTCATTTTGATATACCTCTGTTCTCTCTCTTAAATAAAACTCATTCTCTCAAAATCAAACATATATTACCACCATTCTTGCTCATTGTCAAGCAATTGTTAAGAAATTGTTAATATTTTGTAAATATGGTGGAAGTTTAGGGCTTAGGGCTTAGGGCTTAGAATTTATAAGCTCATCGGGATCAGGATGACACACTGCTACGCATTTCAACCTTTCAACGTTTCAACGTTTCAACGCTTCAACTTAAAAAAAACATCTTAAAATAAATCCAATGGACATAAATTTTGAAATGTTTATAAATGTTATTTCTTTAAGCTGTCTTAGAATGCGCCTTCCAGGAAGACCTTGATATTCAAAACCAAAGGTGAAGGAATATAATACCAACCGTATTCCCGCGGGATCCCGTGTTCGTTATCGAGCAGATAATTGTCCGTATTTTTAAACGGTCCATCATTTTCCTGGCTTGAATAGTATATGATATTGGAAACGGTACTTGCCGAAACAGCTGCATCATCAACTGCGGAATTTGTAATTGATGAGGAGCTTCCTCCTCTCGTATCCAGAGAAAAGGTATTCACTGAGGATGATCCGTCGGTATTCTGCCAAAATACTGAATTGTCAACTAAGGCGCTTTCTCTTTTCTCAAAATAAAGCGCTGATCCGACACTTGCGGTATTTAAGACAAATGAGCAATGATCAAATGAGGCATTGCCTGTTTCGGTACGATTTTCCACACATGCCACAGCACCGCCACGGTTGGCCGTATTCGCTTCAAAAAGACAATATTCAAAAGATACCGCATTCTCTACGGAAACCGCCCCACCGTATCCCGTACTATGATTTGAATAGAAATGACATTTGCTGACAAGCGGAGAAGCTCCGTTCTCAAGTAACAATCCGCCGCCGCCCGTTCCGTTATCGGCATATCCGTCACGGATGACAAAGCCATCCAGAACGGTTTGATTGCTCAAAGAACCTGATCCCTGAACAACATGATAGCAATTGTCGCTTTGATCGTTAATTACACCGATATCACCTGACAAGATAGTTTTATTAACATAAGGATCTCTGTCTTCAAGCGATACTTCGCCCCCGTAAAATCCGCCATATAGCTTTACACCCTCTTTTAAAACAAAACTGCTTGTCCGGCTTATCCCCGGTGTTTAGGATCCATTGTCGACCCATATCTCATAACCGGCACCGGCAACAGACAATGCATTTTCCAATGAGCCATAAGCTCCTTGCCAAAATCCGTCATTTATATTATTATCGACATAAATAACACTTGCCGATAACGTTATCAATAACGATCCCAACATAAGTATTTTACATAGCTGCTTGAACATAGTAACCTCTCTCTTGTGCTGAAATTATCGCTTATATAAAGGCTAATCAAGTTTTTTTCGAAAGTTTAGTCTTTATTAATCCTCCGATAACTTTTTATTAATAATCGTGATTAAATATAAACGGAATATAGACCAGATATTAACTTACGTTTTTCGGGGCATGAAATAAGCTTGTAAGTTTCTGTCGCATTATTTATAATAATTGCAAGAAAAAGGGAATATGATGAAAAAACTACTTCTGCTAATATGCATTTTTACAACGGTATTGGGTGCGGATATTCGTATTGGGATTACAGGCAACAACAGAGGCCTTTTAACTCCCTGCGGATGCGTCATCCCCAGCGGCGGTTGGGCAAGGATCTCCACTGTGATTCGTGATATCAGGAAACCTGACCTTATGTTTGGTGCCGGCAATCATTTTTTCCATCATATGCCAAGCCCCAAAGACGATCAGATAGGTGAGCAGAAAAAAGCCGTCTTTCAGGCAGAAATGTTCTCTGAAATGGGATATGATGTGATCAATGCGGGACAATTTGATCTCTGTTACGGTTTAAGGTTTTTGATCACTTTAAGGGATAAATACGATCTTCCCATTGTTTCGGCAAACATCCTGGATCCGAATGGCGATCTGGCTTTCCCGCCATATAAAATACTTACCTTAAACGACCTTGATATAATGGTCATCGGCATTACTCATACGCCTGATGGTTTTAACTATAGCATTAAAGATCCGCTTGCCGCATTGGAAGAGCTCAACTCAGACAGTTCGTTCGTAAACGCCGACCTGGTGATCCTGCTTGCAGACGCCCCAGCTAAAATGCTTTCGGATCATGTTAAGGATCATGATGGCATCGATATCATAGTAGGATCCAAGGAACCCGCTTATACTGAACTCCCCATCAAATATAAAGAAACCGTCTTGGTTCAATTGGGTTCATTGGGAAAATACTTCGGTACGCTGAACCTGCAATGGAAAGAAAATATTTCCGATTGGTTTGACTTATCACCATATCTATATGCCGTCGAAGCAATAAAAACAGATCTGAAAGATCCCGTTAATAGCGAAAAAAGTCTAAAGCGAAAACTGAAAAATCAGAAGAAAAAGCTTAGGAAGAAAGAAAAACAGTATCCGAACAATCTAAACTGGAATGTGATCAGGATGGATGATACGATAAAAGATGATCCTAAGATAAAAGAACGTATTGAGGTTTTTACACCCGATCCCTAAACATTAAGGTTGAGAGTTGAGAGTTGAGAGTTTAGGTTGCCTGTTCGCCGACTTGTCCATCGTAGCTTTAGCGAAGATGGAAGGTTAAGGCGATAAGGAGCCCTGGAACTCTAGATCGATAGCGTGTCAGCATTTATTCAACGCTTCAAAATTGTGACGCTTCAATGCCACAGGCATCCCTTTGGAATATTTCAACCTTACTCCTTACTCCTTCTTACTCCTTCTTACTCCTTCTTACTCCCTATTCCCTACTTCTACCGTTCTGCTTTTTCTTCCTCTGGTATCAAAAGCTGCAATTCGAACCTTTGCATTGGAAGAAAGTTTTACGGGATTAATATATTTTTCGGAATTCTTGTCAGGTTCACTGCCATCAAGAGTGTATCTTAGATCCAGTCCCGGAAAGCGAATATTCGCTTTGAGCATTCCATCATGAATGATCGCTCCGGGAAGCGGGATACGATATTTGACGCTTTTGTCATCCAGCCTGGGTAATTCCACCTGTCCAAGTTTGTTCACAAAATAGTTCCAATCGGCTTCCCTAAGCATATTTCGCACATTTTTATCGTTTATGGCTGCCCAGGCAGGCTGTTTGCTCCAGGCACGCTCTGCAAGTCCGAGAACTTTAGGAAAAGCCATATATTCGACGCGATCCCACGTTCTCAAAGTCTCACTCCAAAGTGTACCGGATAAACCCAGAATATTCTTTTTGCCATTTTCCGTTAATGCGGTTTTTCCTTTGAACATATTTTCGTCAATAGGGTCACCGTATAAGGTCATTTCCGCGCATTTCGTTATGTCCATGGGAGTAAATTCCCATGCGGAACGGGTATCTGTATAACCGCCCCAATAGAGTCCTTCTTCTTCGGGATCACGATTATAAGCAAAATCAAAATAAAAGTTGTTGGCACCCAGTAAAACAACCGGAAAACCCTGATTGGCCAGTTCATAACCGAGATCTTCCGCTCCCCAGCCCCATACGTTATTCCATATGTAAGCAATGATATTTTCATCAGCCAAAGAAGGATCGGGATATCGTTTACCGCCTTCATGCTTACATGCAACCTCTTCCCAGCCGGCAGTATTGATGCCGTAAGAATCCAACATGTCTTTAACACGCATCGTGAAATACTTATGCAATTCCGACGGATGATTATATTCATCCTGACTCTCCATAAATGCTATGCAAACCGGGGAATGTTCAAAAGCACCTTTGGGCACCTCATCACCTCCGATATGAAGTGTGCTTAAAGGCGCATCGGCTTCCCGATACATCTTGACCAATTCATCAATGATCAGACGTACGAAACGATAAGTTGATTCCATGCATGGATTTGCCGTATTATCATGGAAACGCTGAGCTGATGAATACTCGGATCTATCTTCAAAATCCGTCAAAAGATACATTGTCGCCGAATCTTCTTTGCCTTCTTCCATATAGTTGTAATAACGTGCTTCCATGGCTTTTACGGCAGAACGGATATGACCCGGCATATCGATCTCCGGAATAACCTCAACATGCCGTTCATTTGCATAACGCAGGATCTCTATAAAATCTTCTCGCGTATAAAATCCGCTGCCGTTCCCGATCTCGGGATCAGCGAACGGACCGGAGCCCAATGCCGGTTGCAAATGGTCCCGCTCGTCTTTACTGTGGCCCCTGAATGCGCCGATCTTTGTCCATTCGGGCAAAGGCCGGATCTCTACGCGCCAGCCCTCATCGTCAGTAATATGGAAATGCAATTTGTTCATTTTATACGTTGAAAGCAGATCAATGAATTTCAGTACATCTTCTTTTTTATGAAATGAGCGTGAAACATCCAAATGCATACCGCGATACGGGAATCGCGGACCATCTTCAATAAGTATACACGGAATATCTATCGAGGAGATCCCGGTCAGATCCGTTTTACGTGGGAACATAGAAAAAAGGCTTTGGATGCCGTAAAAGACACCGGCTTCATCCGCGCCGTAGATGCGAATACCAGCCTCAGTATCAATATCAAGTCGATATGATTCATCTTCCCCTTCAATAAGATCAAGCACAATATGTTTTTTTGAAAAATCGGTAAAGTCATCGCTGCGGAATTTATGACGAATGATATTCGCATTGAATATATCATTCAATGCTTTTTGCAAATAACCGGCTTCATTGGATAATGATTTGTGATAGTAGATCACTATATCATTTGACAAAATGAAATCACCGGCTTTTTCTTCTATAATCTGCGGAGTCGGTAAAACAGGAACAAGAGCAGAAGCATTCAATAGATGTGAATTCTCGTTTTCCCAATATCTCATTTCAGCCGTTTGGACTTCAAGATGATCATATGACCCTCTTTTTAACTGATCTTCAGGAAATGGAAGTACTTTTGTGGATCCTGCAGGAATGATCAACTCTTTTCCTATCCTTTTTTTGATCACAAAATAACAGCCCGAGATCGCATCTGTCTTATGTATGGCGTAATGTGTTCCTATCAATGGAAAAGAGATGCTCTCGCCCGGTTTCAATTCGGGAAACAATTCAGTGGGATACAGCTTACTGAGATCCCCATTGATCGTTTCGCCATCAATGATCTTGCTTTCCTGGTCATCCACAACAGAGCGGTACCAGGAAAAATAGCATTCCCAATTATTATTTTTTAAGGTATACCTGGAATTATTTGTAAATGTAATTTCACTTTTATTGAGATTTTTTCCTTCATATTGATTTTCTATCAATTGCCAGGATACCTCTATGCTGCCGGATCTTTTACTGCATGAGAACATTAACATCACCATCATGATGAGCATGAATATTGTTTTCCAATATTTCATGGCACTTCCTTTCGTTTAAATAATTATGTATGATCATAACCAGGATGTAAATTTTTTCCTGATCTCCCGCTCGTTGTTTTTTACTGCCAGACACCCTACTTCTATCAATTCTTCAGCATGATCAAAATCAAAGTTATAGGCTCCCTTGTATGCTTCAATGGCTACAGTTGCCTTCACTTTATTGTGTGCGTTTTTAATAGCGAGTGACATGGCCCTGAACATGACTTCAAAACTGTTTTTTATGTCTTTTCTCTCAACCGGCCTGAGCGGTGAAACATTGACGGATAATATTTTACGGAATCCCATTTTACGCGCAATGTTAACGGGCATATTATCGGCAAAGGCACCGTCCACATAAAGGCCGTCGTTCAATTCATATGGTTCAAAAAAGGGCGGAATGGCCATTGAGCATCGAATGGCTTCCGCAAGGTTCCCTTTAGTAAAAACCTTCTCTCTGCCTGTCATAAGATCTACGGCATTGGTGGCAAAAGATATCTTGGTATCTTCAATATTGATATTGCCGGTGACTTCTTTCAATTTATCCAGTATCCTCTTGCCGGAGTCGGCACCCAGCTTAGAACGAAGATTGTTAAGCGCTTCCCCCGCCTGGAAGACTCTGACAAGCGGACCTTCACCCCATTTCAAAGTGTGCATTGTCGAAACCATCTCGCGGATCCTGAATTCTCCGGTCATGTAATCTTCCATCCATTCTACTGATTTACCGGATGCATAAACACCGCCTACCACAGAACCCATGGAAGTTCCGACGATCAGCGAGGGTTTTAATCCCATACGTTCAAGTTCTTTTATAACCCCGATGTGGGCAATACCGTTACCACCACCACCAGAAAGAACGAGTGCCCATTTCATATATATCACCCATGTTTTTCTGTAACATAGAAAAATCGTCTTCGATCTCTTCCACGTCTCTTGGATCTGAGATCACATATAAATTCACACGTCTGTCCATAAAATCCGTTGTTGCAAGAAAACACCCGTCGGGAGAAATATCAAGCCCCGTAGGTTGATTTCCCTGAGCCCATGATGTGAGGGTCTGAAACGATTCCGTATCTATCACAACGATGTCCCCGTCCCTTGGACTTGGCAAAGTGTAACCGTCCGGATTGTTCGGACCGCGGCAGGAAACAAACAGGTATTTACCGTCCGGGGTCAGACGTATGGTGTTGGGATGGCTGTCAACTTCAACGGTTGCGACCGTTTTGCGTTTAATCCAGTCATATTTATAAACAAGCGCAAAACGCATATCATCATAATAAAGCATTTTCTTGACGGGGTCGAAACGTACATCTCTCATGGCAGACCTCCATTCAAGCATGGTCTCCACTTTTTTACCTGTTCTGACATCGAAGACTTCAATTCCGCAATCAGTGCTGTTAGCTCCCCCATAGAGAGTTACGGCAAGCGTATCGTTACCTATCCAGGCAAGACCTCTGGGTATTTGTGATGTCCTCAGGTTTCGAATGATGCGATGTCTGTCTGCATCAAAGATCGAAACACGTCTCGATACCCAGTGCGACATCGCCACTTGTTCTTGATTGGGACTGAATTCAAGGGATTTTGTCCAGTCTCCACCTGTATATCTTCCCGGCTGGAGAGAATCCGTTTTTGGATCATAAATAAAATAATCTGCTGTCGTCATACGGGTAAACCAATAGGTACCGTCTTTTTCGCGGAATACTCCCTCGGCATATCCGTAATCTTTTGAGGGATCATCACATCCGGGGTAAAGGGTCATGATCTCTTCAAAGGGGTCTACCGAATAGATCTGTACCGCCTGATGACGCTGTCCCAGTAAGGTCACATAAACATATTTTCCGTCCGGCGAAAAAGTACAGCTTTTGGGGGAACTTCCTGTTCTGGCAGTTTTTCTGAAATACGGGAATTCGATCCTGTATTCCCAATCCTCAGCTATAAGAGAATCTTTGATCTGTTCCACACTGATCATATCATGATACATCAGTTCGCCTGCCAGCATCGGCAGTATCATTGGCAACAACAATAGAATTTTTAGATATCTGGTCATCATTTCCTCTTTCATTCACATATCTTCTTAAAATAGACTATTTTCACGGGATTTTAAATCTTTTTCCTAAAAAACCCTAACTAAAATATGTTGAGGGTTGAGTGTTGAGGGTTTAGGGGTATATTAAACGATAAACGCCTGTTCGCCGACCTGAACCCTAAAATGATGAATTGGTGTGCAGATTCCTTTTTACGCATAGAACTTTTTGTAAATTTGCTTTTTTTCTTACAATATTATAACAATCAGGGCTTTTTTTTATTATATTAAACCGCATTAAAATTGAGGGAATTACATGAATAAATTATCAGAATTACATAAGGTTCGTACGGGTTATCAACCGAAACTCCCCTCTGTTTTCAACCATGGTCCAGCCGTCAGGATCATTAAAGGTGAAAAGGGTGATTCCGTTGCAGATCAGGAAAAGATCAAAGTGCTTTTTCCAAAGACTTACGGTCTTCCAACGATCGGTTTCGAGGCTTCCGATAAACCAAAATATAAAACCATGAACGTTGGCGTGATCCTTTCGGGAGGCCAAGCTCCCGGAGGGCACAATGTAATCGCAGGAATATTTGATAGCTTAAAGGCTTGCCATGCCGAATCAAAACTTTTTGGTTTTTTGGGCGGACCTTTGGGTTTGATCGAAAATTCATACAAAGAACTGACGCGTGATATCATCGATCAGTATCGCAATACCGGCGGCTTTGACATGATCGCATCCGGGCGGACAAAACTTGAAACGGTCGAACAATTCGAATCAGCCTTAAAGAACTGCAAGGATCTGAATATTGAGGCGCTTGTCGTAATTGGCGGTGACGATTCAAATACAAATGCCGCCGTACTCGCAGAATACTTTGCACAGCAAAATGAAGATATCAGTGTAATAGGTGTGCCAAAAACAATCGACGGAGACCTAAAGAACGACATGGTGGAAGCATCTTTCGGTTTCGATACGGCAACAAAGGTATACAGTGAATTGATAGGCAATATAGCGCGTGACGCTAATTCAGCTCAAAAATATTGGCATGTTATAAAATTAATGGGGCGTTCCGCTTCGCATATTACGCTGGAATGTGCCATGAAAACACAACCGAACCATACGATCATTTCAGAAGAAGTGGCCGCAAAAGAGCAAACTCTTCAAGAGATCGTGGATGAGATCGTTGACATTGTCGTCGCTCGTTCAAAAAAAGGCGATAATTTCGGTGTTATTATTATTCCGGAAGGATTGATCGAGTTCATTCCTGAAATGGCCATTCTCATTGGTAAATTAAACGATCTGATGGCTAAATATGAAAATGAGATAAATGATATTCAAAATCCAAAAGAAAAACGAAAATTTATCGCATCACTACTCGATGGTCATTCTTCCGAATTGTATCTTTCGCTTCCGGCACGTATTGCCGATCAGTTGACAATGGAACGTGATCCTCACGGCAATGTTCAGGTATCACTGATCGAAACCGACAAACTGCTTGTCTACATGGTCAAGGAACGCCTTGCTCAACTGAACAAAGAAGGCAAATACGACGGTAATTTCAAGACTCATACACATTTCTTCGGCTATGAAGGCCGTTGTTCTTTTCCCTCAAATTTTGACGCGGACTACACTTATTCGCTGGGTTACACGGCAGCTTTGCTGGCAAAGAACAAATGCACAGGTTATATGTCTTCCGTACGCAACCTGAAAGAAGAAGTGAAGAACTGGATACCGGGCGGTATTCCCATCACACGAATGATGAATATCGAACGACGTCACGGTAAAGACAAACCCGTGATCAAAAAAGCGATGGTTGAACTTGAAGGTACTCCCTTTAAGACTTTCATGAAATACCGTGATAAATGGGCTGTGGGCACACATTATGTTTATCCCGGACCCATACAATATTTTGGTCCTGAAGAAGTATGTGACGCAAAAACGATAACTTTAAAATTAGAACATGAATAAAGGAGCGTAAATATGTCAAGTAAACCTATTTTAAAACCAGGCGTCGTAACCGGAAAGGTCCTTTTGGATATTTTCGAATACGCAAAAGAAAACAAATTCGCTTTCCCTGCCGTCAACGTGATCGGATCAAGTTCGATCAATGCGGCACTGCAAGCTGCCAAAGAAGCAAAATCAGCAATTATGATACAATTCTCTAATGGCGGGGCTGTCTTCAATGCAGGTAAAATGCTGGACAATACAGATCAGAAAGCTGCCGTAGCAGGATCTGTTGCCGGTGCCCTTCATATTCGTGAAATGGCTAAACACTACGGTGTTCCCGTTATCCTTCACACAGATCATTGTGCCAAAAAACTCCTTCCCTGGATCGACGGACTGCTCGATGCCGGTGAAGCGTATTACAAAGAACACGGTGAACCCTTGTTCTCTTCACACATGATCGATCTTTCAGCTGAACCCATGGATGAAAATATCGAGATCAGCAAAAAGTATCTTGAAAGAATGTCAAAGATCGATATGCTGCTTGAAATTGAACTTGGTGTGACAGGCGGCGAAGAAGACGGTGTCGACAATACCGGTATTGATAACAAAGAGCTTTATACCCAACCTGAAGAAGTTAACCGCGCTTATGAAGAATTAAGCAAGATCAGCCCGATGTTCACCATCGCCGCGGCATTTGGTAACGTCCATGGCGTTTATAAACCGGGAAATGTCGTGTTAACTCCCAAGATCCTGGATAATTCACAGAAATATATCTCAGAAAAACACGGACTCGGAGACAAGCCTGTGAATTTTGTCTTCCATGGCGGCTCCGGCTCAGCTCCGGAAGAGATCGAAGAAGCTATTTCTTACGGTGTTATAAAAATGAACATCGATACCGATACCCAATGGGCTTATACAAAACCCGTAAAGGATTATATGGATGAATTTGACGCTTATCTTCAGGGACAGATCGGAAACCCCGAAGGTCCCGACAAGCCGAATAAGAAAAAATATGATCCCCGCGCATGGGTCATAGCCGGTGAAAAAGGCTTCACTAAACGACTGATCCAGGCCTTTAAAGACCTTAACGGTTTTGGACAATTTGATTATCTTTACAAATAGTTATTATTGGCCGGGCGGCCCCGCCCGGCCTTTTCTTACCACTAATTAACTTGACATATCCACCCCATTATCGTATTATAAGAACAGACATATTTTTACTAAACATTTTTTGTTACTCTAATGAAGGATGAACTATGAAACATGTATCTTTCTTGACTAAAATTATTGTAAATCTAATTGCTTTTACGATCATAGGCACAATGTTCAAGGGTATTCATATCGACGGACTGTTCACTTTGATCGCCATATCGGTTCTTTTTGCCATCTTGAATTCTTTGGTCAAGCCGTTCATAACCATTATTACACTGCCAGTAACGGCGATGACCTTTGGAATATTTTACTTATTCATCAATGGTTTTATGGTTTGGTTGACCTCAACATTGATCAACGGTTTTACGATCGCCAGCTTTGCGACAGCTTTCTGGGCCGCAATATTTCTATCTATGATCTCCTGGCTGGCTGAAATGATATTTTTTAAACGAGATGTCTAAAAACAAAAAACATCACAAGGCTCTGTTTTGGGAGCGTAAAGGTAAAGACATCAGATGTCTTCTATGTCCTCATCATTGCATTTTATCCGAAGGGCAAACCGGTCTTTGCATGGTCAGATCTGTCATTGATAACGAACTTGTCTCACTTGTTTACGGATCACCTTCTGCCCTAAGGATCGATCCTATTGAAAAAAAACCTCTGTACCATTTTCTACCGGGAAGCCGTTCTTTAAGTTTGGGCACCCAGGGATGTAATCTTAAATGCCGATTCTGCCAAAACTGGCATCTTTCAACACAGATGGGACATACAAGCTTAGAAATATCTCCTCAAGAGGTTGTTCAGGAAGCAAAACGCACATCTTGTGAATCAATCGCTTTTACCTACAATGAACCGATCATTTTTGCGGAATATGCTATGGATATCCGGGATTTGGCCCAAAAAGAAAACATACCATGTATCATGGTGACCAACGGTTATATTTCTTCTGAAGCATGCGAAATGGTTTTCAAAGATATAAAAGCCGTAAATATTGATCTAAAAGCTTTCACGGACGAGACATATGTAAAGTACACCGGAGGAAATCTAAAATACGTACTGGATACGATCAAATGGTGCGTTGATCATAATATTCATACCGAAATAACAACTTTAGTGATACCGGGTGTGAATGATGATCCTGAAACAATAACCAAAGAATGCCAATGGATACTAAGGCATTGCGGAGAAAATACGGCATTTCATATCAATGCCTTTCATCCCGATCATAAAATGAAAGATTACCCCAGGACCTCAAGGTCTTCGTTGGTCCAAGCTCGGGATATTGCCATAGACTGTGGACTGAAATACGTATATATTGGGAATTACCCCGGTTTTGATAATAACACCTATTGTCCCGTCTGCGGAGAAATGATAATAGAAAGAGATCTCTTTAATATTGATGGAACTGCTTCTCATAAGCATGAATTACCAATTATTTGGAGTGTGTCATGAAGTTCAGCAAATTTAGAAAAGCCATTCTCGGGCCTTTTGACCAACTTCAGAATGAAAATGGAGAAGAATTTCTGGAACTTATGGTCGAAACCATCGTCTTGGAAGATGCCGAGGCTAATGAGATATGTACATTGAACGGATGGGAATATAGTTTATCTCGTTCAAGGCACTGGGATAAAGAACAGGAAAATTACATTTTTTTCGACGGATTCAGCGATGAACATCTTGAAGATCTGCTTGAAACTATCGAAGAACTGGATGAAATACCTGCACGAATGATAATGAATATTGATGGAATGAATGATCTGGATGAACCGATACACAAAAAGATCATCGTGGAGTTGAACAATTTAAATGACTAATTCTTTTAATTTTGATGAGTATAGGGATCAAAACCCGTTTTCAATGGGTCATAGTAGTATAGAAATCCCCATAACCCGTCAAAATCTTTTTATGATGCAGCGCCAATTTTCCGTAAACGATCATACGGATTTCTTTCCTTTCGATGTCTTCGGCGCAATGAATCCTTCCAATAATGTTGATAAAAACTATCGGGTCAGAACTCTGGAGATCCATACCGATGCCGGTTTTGATATTGAAACTGATATCGTGGAAAAAACCTTTGTTTTTCGAAATCGAAGTATGGCTAAAGGATCCACAAGGTATATGAGCGAGAAAAATGTAAAACCCGGTGATGTTATTGTTATTGAAAAGATCACACCTTATGAATACAATATGAAATTAAAGCGAGGTGAAATATGATAAATAAGATCAAATTCGAACTGGATGATGATGAACTGAATGCATTCAGAGACCTTGTAAAAAAGTTAAGCCAGGTCAGAGGTGAAACAAGTATTAAAGTTGACGGGACACTACGAGGTGCACTTCAACAGATCCAGCAAGAATTGCATATTTTCGACGACTTTAAAAAAAGAGACCTGTGGTAGGCTTAAGGAGAAAAACGAACATGATCAAAAAGACCCCATTTTATGAACGTCATGTCGCCTTGGGGGCAAATATGCATGAATTTGCCGGTTACATGATGCCAATCTCCTATACCGGGATCAATCAGGAACATAAGCAGATACGAAATAAGATCGGCGTTTTTGATGTATCCCATATGGGAGAATTCTTTGTTGAAGGTGAAAAAGCAGAGGACTTTCTTCCATATATTACCGTCAATGATGTTAAACAACTTGTTGATGGACAAGCCCAGTATTCAGCAATGTGCTATCCTGATGGAGGCATTGTTGACGATCTTATCGTTTATCGTTTTGATCAACACAAATATATGATGGTCGTAAACGCTTCGAATATTGCAAAGGACTATGCCTGGGCAGGCGAACATTTGATCGACGGTGTCACGCTCAGCGATCACAGTGACGATACCGCTCTTCTTGCGGACTCCCCTTCGAGGATCAGAACTATTCGGAAACAGAAAGTATGCATCTCGCTCTG
>CAYVLJ010000043.1:0-10471 GCA_964452375.1 uncultured bacterium
AGGCACACCGCTTTCCATGACCTTTTTCCGGACTATCTTGATCCTGTCCTTGATCTTTCCGACTTGGAATGGGGAAGCGCTGGCGTTCAGGATAATATCAGCGCCTTTTTTGATAAGCTCTCGTGTAACTTTGGTTTCGTATTTTTCATCCCAAAGATCTTCACAGACCTCAATACCGAGCTTGCATTTTTGTCCCCTTATGTCAACTTCAACGGGCCGCGGGTCATTGACATAACTAAAATATCTGAGTTCGTCAAATACATCATAAGTCGGCAAATTTATTTTATGGACATGATCAATAATTTTCCCGTTCCGGATGACGGCTACGGCATTCCATAATTTATTCTTTTCTTTTCTGACATAGCCAACCAGTGCAATGATATCCCCCGTTTTATCGGCGATCTTTTTTATCATTTTTGAATTTGCGTCGATGAAATCATTCTCAAGCACAAGATCAAGCGGCGGATAACCGCAAAGGGAAAGCTCCGGGAATATCACAATATCGGCATGTGCTTGTTCAGCTATATGGATCGCTTCGATGATCTTGCCGGCATTTCCGTCAATATCTCCGACCGTTGAATTGATCTGTGCAAGTGAGATCTTTAAATCCATGGCATTACATTCTTATTGAAAATTGTTGATAGGTTCTTTCCGGTTCAACCTCTTCCCTCACGATCTTTGTTACTTTTGCGCGGGACGGACCTTGTTTTAAAAAATCTATATATGTCAACACGTCTGTTTCTTCTCCCTGAGCAAGGATCTCCACCTCTCCCCTGCTCTTGTTCAGGACATATCCGGTGATTCCAAGCAGATCCGCATGCTGTTTTGCGAACCATCGATAGCCGACCATTTGGACCGATCCGCAAACGGTCAATTTTAACGTCATCTTTTTCATAAAAAAAAGAACCCGGGGAGTTCCCCGGGTCGTTCGTGTTATAGTAAGTTCTTTAATCGTGCCTCGAGGTCACTTTTGGGAACATTCCCAATTACCTGATCAACGATCTTCCCTCCTTTGACATAGAGAAGGGTCGGGATCGAACGAATTCCAAACTGACCGGCAACCATAGGTGAATTGTCGACATTCACTTTGGCCACGACCATTTTGCCATCATATTCTTTGGCAAGTTCTTCGAGTTTTGGGGCGATCATTCGGCAGGGTCCGCACCAGGGAGCCCAGAAGTCCACAATGACAGGTAATGGATTCCCCAACACCTCAGTTTGGAAATTCTGATCTGTAACTTCGACCGTTAGTTGTGACATATATACTCCTTTATTTTTATTCGACAAAATATAGTAAATTTTTGTTCAAAATGTTATGAAATTCTATGATCTTATCCATTGAATTATTTCTTTCAAAGTGGCTTTTTTACCATACATCAGCAATGTGGTTCTGAATATTTTTGACCCCGCCCAGGCAATACCGAAAATCCATGCCAGCAGATAGATCATCATCAAGATAACCTCCCATAAGGGTGCCGAAAGCATGCCGATCTTCAGGATCATCATAAAGGGGGTGGTCAGCGGAATAAATGACAGAATACCTGTTAAGGGAGTCCCGGGATTCATCATGATAGGTTGGATCAGCATAATAGGCAAAACGGCGAAAAGTGAGAGGAAACCGACCGATTGAGAAGCCTCGCGTTCGTTGTCATAAAGTGACCCCAAACTGACGTACAATGAAGCATACATGAAATATCCCATAATAAAATAGATGAAATACAGCAAGATCTTGGGTGTAAAAACATCACCGGGCGATATATTGATATCCGTAAACACACTGCCGTACAACGTAAAGGCTAAAATGATCAATAAATAGAAGGTGATCTGGATCACACCCAGAAGACCAATGCCCAAAATCTTTCCTATCATTAATTCATTGGGTTTTATACTTGACATCATTATCTCGATGATCCGATTCGTACGTTCTTCGATCACACCGGAGATGAGCATCGAAGAGCTCATGACAATACCCATGACAAGCAGCCAGAGAAATACTCCCGGCACTCCGTAACGGATCAGCATGTTCGATTGGGTGGCACCGCCATCTTTGCCGACCTCAAATTCCTTGACTTCAGGTCGTTCAAGGACATAATCCATATCCTCTTTGGTCATACCTAAAGCCACGATGCGTTTTTCCATACTGAATTGTTTTATGGCACTTCTCAGCTGGGAGATCTCTTCAAGACCGACGGCATCACTGTGATAAATGTTGACCTTGGCATTTGTCATAAAATCAGGTTCAAAGACGATAACAGCACTGACAATATCCTCGCTGATCAAAGCCTCAACCAAAGTATCATGATTCGTTTCAGTGGATTGATATTCCATGATAGTATAAACAGGGTCATCGTTTTTATCGATGAATTGTTTGCTTAAATGATCGGCAATTTCTTCATAAAATCCGTTGCCTTGATCGATAATACCGATATCCTTTGCTTCGATCTTTGAATTCAATGCAAAAACCGTAGGCAGGATCGAGATCAACAAAACGAAAAAGGGCATAAAAAGAGAAAAGATAAAGGCTTTTGAGCGTATTCCTCTTTTTAATTCCCATTGAGCAACTGTCAGTGTTTTATTCATTTGTTTCCCCCACCATTTCGATAAAAGCGTTATCCAGACTGCCACCGTGTTTTGCCATGATCTCTTGCGTCTTTCCTTCAGTAATGATCTTTCCTTTGTGAATGAGACACATGGAATCGCAATTTTCTTCTACCTTGGCCATCTGGTGTGTACTTAAAATTATCGTTTTACCTTTGGATTTGAAATCGTGAATAATATTCTGAAGGATCTTCTGATTGACGGGATCCAATCCGGTGAACGGCTCATCAAGGATCATGAGTTTAGGATCATTGATAACCGAGATGATGAATTGAACTTTCTGTTGATTTCCCTTTGACAGTTCCGACACTTTCATATCCGCCAAATCCTGGATCTTCAATTTGTCGAACCAAAAATTGGCCCTTTCTTTTATATCATGAGCCGGAACGGATTTCAGTTTTGCAAAATATTCGACCACATCGCGGACCTTGGCTTTCTGGTATATACCGCGTTCTTCTGGTAAATATCCTATACGAGCATGAGAACATGAAGTACTGATCTCATTATCGATCAGAATCTCCCCTGAGTCAGGTTGAATAATATTCATGATCATTCGCAATGTTGTCGTTTTACCGGCACCATTCGGTCCAAGGAAACCAAACACTTCCCCGACCGGGATATCCAGCGAAATATGATCTACAGCTTTTACTCCCGTAAAAGATTTACTGACTTCTTTGATCTTTAACATACAATCCCCTCTTAATGCGCATGCGGTTCAAATACGTCCATATGCGGTGTTTGAAAGGCCGAAATAACAAAAACAAGCAAAATTATCACATATAAAACCATGATGATTGCTGTGACCCTTTTATCAAATTTAACTTTTTTAACAAATGCCTCTATATAAATAGTTGCGATTAAAATTAATGCCAGAATTATATTGGAATATAAGATCTCTCCCCAAGCTACTTCTATTGGACCAAAAACAACGGGAACGATAAACCAAATAACAAATGAAAAATAAGAAAAAAGTATGGCTGATATCATCCGAGAAGAAATAAAAGTGGTGTATTCTTTTGGTTTAATAATGAAAAACTCCACAATAGAGACCACGGAATAGGACAAAAATGCCATTTTCATATGGTGAAAGATCGTTTCGACCGGACAACCGAATAATTTAGTTAAATCACAAGGCGCCACTTTATATGTAAAATGGAGGACAACATAAAATGCCCATATACTGAATACTTTAATCCAATCGTTTTTCTTCATTAATTACCCTCTCATCTTCCTCTTTAACTAAATCAATAACAAGATCAAAATGTTCACCACATTGCTCTTTGCTTGCAATACCCTTGGCAAATTTAACAAGGTCAGCAAAGTGGAAGAATTCAATGGTTCTGTCTATATATTCAGCCGGAATATTTTCTTTCAGTACCGGTATGAGCTCACTGGTGGTCAATTCCTTTAAATGCATAAAATAAATATTCTCCAGATAATCCCTTATAATGAAAGTTAAGTCAAGGTAGAATTTTTTCCATTGTTTTTTTTCGGGATATTGTCTTTGAACAAGTTCCTGCAATAAATGCTCTGCTTTTTCCCGGGGAGATTCCCAAATTTCCTTGATCTCTTCCTTTTTATTTCTCCGATGTCTGATCCCGAGTACCAACAATGTAATGCTTCCTGATAATAATACAAGCGCGATAAGGAGCTCCCACCAGGTCATAAGAGCCAAGGGAACAGGCGGATTCAAGGGTAAGGGAACTGCGCTGCTATCAAGGATTGAGGATATGTAAATATATTTTTCAGTTGAATAAAGCGTATCGGGTTTTCCGAAACCGGTTGAATCCGTAGAAATAACGGGCATGGAAGGTATAAGGACAAATCCGGTATCGAAAGCAACAGCTTCGATGCGCATATCAATATATTTCAGATGTTTTTTTATTTTCTGATCAACGGAGCTATCAAGTATTTGCAGATCGTTGATCCATTCTTCCGCTTTCGGTAAAACGAACATTTGTTTTTCTGCTGCCGTGATCTTCAGATCTATTTGAATTCTATCGCCGATATAAAATTGATCGTTATTGACAGTCAGGCCGATCTTGGTATTAGCGGCGATAAGTGAACCCGTTATCAGAAAAAACAAAAGAATACGTTTCATCGGTACTGGTGCTTCCCCCGGGTTTTAAAAAATCGGTTTAAAGGTTCAATGTATGAGACATCCGTTGCGATATGAATCAGGTCAGTTTTATTTTTTCTGCACATAGTCTCCAGTTTGGATGTCCTCGCTTGATAATGTGCGGCATAATGCTCACGCACTTTTTTTATGGATGTATCGATCACCATTTTCTCGCCGGTTTCCGCATCAAATACAGGCATGAGTCCAATATTGGGCAGTTCTTTGTCAAGAGGATCCATAATATGGATCATGATCAGGTCATGACGGTTCGCAACCGCTTTCAGTGCGTTATCAAAATCTGTATCATAAAAATCGGAGATCAAAAAGACGATGCTTCGCTTATGAGCCACACGAGACAAGAATTGAAGGGCATTTTCAATACGCGTTCCCTTACCTTCATATTGACCGAAAAGCACCTCCCGAATTACCTGCATGGCATATGCCTTCCCCTTTCGAGGCGAAAGATATTTTTCAACCTCACCGGTAAAATTGATCAGTCCGACCTTATCACCGTTCCTGATAGCGGAAAACGCCAATACGGCACATATTTCTGCAGCAATCTCACTTTTAAACCTTTGTGTACTTCCAACTCTTCCCGAGGCGGAAACGTCAACGAGGAAATAGACCGTTAATTCACGCTCTTCTTCCATGACCTTGACATACGGTTTATTATTTCGGGCCGTTACGTTCCAGTCGATGGTCCTGACATCATCTCCGGGCTGATACTCTCGAACTTCGGAGAATGACATACCTTTTCCTTTAAAAATGGAACGATATTCGCCGGAGAACACGTCATTGACGATACGTCGCGTTTGTATTTCTATTTGTTTGACTTTATTTAAGATCTCGCGTGACAGCATGATCAGGGAACCGGTATGGTATCGAAAACCGTTTTGATAATATCTTCAACCGTTATGTCTTCAGCTTCCGCTTCAAAAGACAGCAGAACACGATGACGCAGAACATCCATTCCGATCTCACGGATATCCTCCGGGGTTACATAACCGCGATGCTGCAAGAAAGCATGAGCTTTGGCGGCTCTCACAAGATTAAGCGACGCACGGGGAGATGCTCCCACATCGATCAATCCGGATATGGATTCGATCTTGAATTCTTCCGGATATCTTGTGGCAAAAACGATATCTGTGACATATTTATGAATTTTTTCATCAACATAGATCGAACGGACTGTATTCCTTGCATCCATGATCTGTTTGGGTTTCACAACAGATTTCACATCTTCCGGAAGGGTATTGGATGTCATCAGCGAAAGCATGCTCATTTCTTCATCCTGTGAAGGATAGTCCACTTTTACTTTCAACATGAATCTGTCGACCTGAGCTTCGGGAAGCGGATAAGTTCCTTCCTGCTCAATGGGGTTTTGGGTGGCAAGCACCAAAAAGGGTTCCTGGAGCGGGTAAGTCTCATCACCGATACTGACCTGTTTTTCCTGCATGGCCTCCAAAAGGGCCGCCTGAACTTTAGCAGGCGATCGATTGATCTCATCAGCAAGAATGATATTGGCAAAGATCGGACCTTTTTTGACATCAAAAGAAGATTCTTTTTGGTTATAGATCAGTGTTCCGATCAAATCCGAAGGTAACAGATCCGGAGTGAACTGGATCCTGTGAAAAGTTGTATGAATGGCTTGAGCCAGAGATTTGACAGCCAGGGTCTTTGCCAGACCCGGGACACCTTCAAGAAGTATATGACCTTCGGCAAGAAGTCCTATCAAAAGACGCTCAACCATTTTCTCCTGTCCGATAAGAACTTTCCGAAGTTCACCCTTAATAGAATCTAAAAATTGACTCTCTTTTTGAATTTGTTCGTTCAATAAAGCAAGATTGAAGCTCATGATCTTCCTTTCTACTGTGCATTGTTGCTTTTCATGATACTTTTCAATTCTTCTATTTGATCAAGCTCTTTTCCAAGATTCCTGATCTCAAATTGCACGGATTCGGAAAGAGGATGTTCCGGATAATCTCTAATAAATCGTTCATAGGCGATCTTTGCACGATCGTATTCGCCCATTATATTTGCCAAAGTGTAACCTGCCATAAACCTGGCCTTGGGCGCATCGGCATGAGAAGGATATTCATCGGCAATATAGGTGTATTTTTCAACACTTAATTCGAATTCCTGAAGGTTGGCGGCATAGATCTCCGCCAAGCGATAAAGCGCTTTTACAGCCAGATCATCATCCGGATATTGGTTGGAAAGTTTATCGAAGGTCTTTATGGAACGGGTTACTTTTTCCTGTTTATAAAGATCGTTCGCATCTTGGAACATCTCTTCAGCGGTACGGTTGTCTGAACAAGAAAAGATCAGCAGACCGATCAATAAAAGTGTGATGAATTGCTTCTTCATTTTTTTCTAACTCCTAATTTTCAATTCAATTCGGATAATTTAAAATACTTCAACCTTAAAAGGCAAATAAAAGTCCAAAGTTTATCATTTCATACCATTTTCTATTCAAATCTTCATCCCTGCCTAAAGCAATGTTCGGGTCATTCAGTATAATTGGGAATTCTACCCTGATCGGACCTATTGGCGTTCGATAATAAATACCAAAACCGGTATTGACGTAATAAGTATCCCAATTAAAAATAGTACTGAGATCTTCATCAAGTCGTCCGGCATCCAAGAAGATATCAAATCCGAAATTCCATGGAAGATCATATCTTAGTTCCAGATTCGCCAACATTTTTGCTTCACCTGCATAGATCACACTTTGGGTTGAATCATTAACGATAACCTTATGCTCGTTACCGATTGATTTTCTCCATCCTCTGACAGTAGATTCGCTTCCCATCTGATAAATTATCGTTGCGTTAATACTATCCCTTCTGTTAACGAACTGACCTGCTTCAAGACGTGTGGCCAATACCATATTCCGTATGATCCTGTTATAGGTATTGACAGACGCTTCAAAACGGAAATACTCAGTACTCGATTCGGTTTCCGTACCTAAAACATACCCGCCGTATAAGAGAATGTTCCAGCCTTTTGACGGGTAAATAAAGTTATTCCTGTTATCAAAACGTGATTGTATGGAAATTCCGGCCTGAGGCTCAAATGGCACCGGGTCATTATTCAAATCACTTTGGAACTCGCTCTTAAAATTCTCAAGCGATACCGATCCGCGGGTATAGATATTTCGGTTATATCTCCAAATACTTGAAAGATTTACACCATATTTCGTTTGGATCTCACCTTCGATCAGATCATTTTCAACGGTTGGATCATAACCCATACGATCGTAATATAATTTCAGTGTCGTTGGCAATCGAAGATAAAATAGCCAGGGTACGGTATAGGCAACTTCAGCATTGATAAGGTGCTCCGGACTCAGATTTTGGAGCTGTAATTCATAGGTAAAACCGACACGAAAACGATGAGCGCGGTGAAAAAGATTCTTATGCGTCCATTCGGGTTCAAGATACAAGGAAGAATATGAGATCTTTTGTCCGTAACTTTGTTTTGCACCCAATTTAAAATCAAATCGCCTTGCTTTGCTCTCAATAACAGATACATTCAGATCGACCTTCCCTGATGAGCTGTCGGGATCAACAGGAACGATATTCACTGAATTGAATGCACCCATTTCATAAATTCTATCCTGAGTCCTGTTTATCTTGTCCAACTTATAAGGCTCGCCCTCCTTAATGATGAAATGCCTGCGTATATAGGGTGCGTCTACGGATTTATTTCCGATAAGATTTATTTTATCTATGTCATAGGGAATATCTTCATTGATATAGAGAGTGATCTCCATGTTCGTATCCCAATCATATTCTTCCCTTATTCCGGCAAAAGGGTGCCCCAGCTCACTGTATTTTGAAAGTATTTTTTTAAGATTATTGTAATAAACATATTGCTTGAATGGCTCTCCCACCTTTAGACCAAGCAATTCCAGTATCTCGCCATCCGACAGAAGTTCATTGCCTTCGATGGAGATCTGCTTAATAAAATACTGCTCTTTCTCTTTGATATTAAAATACAGATGCAGTTCATTTTCTTGGTTTACTATAAGCGAATCTTTAACACTGCAATTTAAAAACCCCTCACTGACATAGAAATTTTGAAGTGATTTGGATTGGGACTTAATATACCTGTAGGACAATCGTTCCATTGCCCTTTTGGTCCTTACGGGTTTAATATCGATATAGCGTTTAAGCTGTCTGTCTTTAAAGTTTTTATTACCGTTAAAATATATTTTTCTTAACCTGTACTCAGATAGAATATCGCTATTTTGTGCAAAAACAAATGCAGTTAGGAACAATATCAATAATATTTTAAGAATTCGTTTCATTAATACTGTAACCTCAAGCGAACTGCCGCGTCCACTTTTTCATCACTCGCCGACCCGACGACAGAAACTTTATTATTCAATCTATATTCATACTCGATATTCACGGGTTTTTCCTGTGACCCTTCATATGTCAGATAAAAATTTCTCCCAATCCTGCCACCGATCACCAATGCCGTTGTTTCATCTATATATGTGCCTTCGCCACCCTTGATATCAATACGGTCCAGTCCTCCGACACCTCCCAATCGTCTTGCCTGTTGTTCCAGAGGAACTTCCGCAAGGTTTAGCAGGGCAGTCGTTGCCGAACCTAAAAGATTTCCGCCATCGCCACCCAGAACGGTCCGAATTTCCCCTACAGTTAGCGCTTCTACGATCTGGGCTTGTGAAAGCTCGTTATTTTCATCGCTGAAAAGAATTTTCGGATTATTTAATTCTCCAGTGATCGATGCAATGATCTCATTACGGTTACCGTTTTGATCGGTAATGCTTTTTCTCGCTATAAAATTCAATTCATGATTGTTCTCGAATTGGTCCAGGATCAGACTTCCCTCATCCAACACAAAAACCGATGCCCAATAGTTGAAAAAACCCTCCGTCACATCGAGTTGTCCCCCCATGCGAGTTCTGTTCTCGGATGGAAATTTCTGCAGTATCATTTCACCGTTGAGGGTTGCGTCAATAAACTGATTCCTGAAATAGATCTTATCAATGATGGCGTTTATTGAATAAGCGGTTTTCATATAAGGGTTTTCAGATTCCTTAACAGGGGCTTCCGGTTTTTTAGGCAAGCGATTGAACCCGAATTCTATCATACCTTCCTGAACTGTTACATCACCCGAAATAGTCAAAGTATCCCTTCCGGTTATTTGAAGATCGACTCCTCCGGTCGTAAAATTCACTTTTTCATCCAGTGTTACAATGGACATTTGATTCCCTGTCAATTGCAAATCGAATTGTGGTTTTATCAAATATCTCATATCCATATCACCGGTAATATCAAAATTGTATTCGTTATCCATTCTGTTCTCTTCCAAGCCCAGGATCCCGGCAAGAGTATAAGCCACTGAGGGCAGTTTGCCATTTAAGTCAACATTCATGATATTATCGGTTATGACCGCTTCTCCATCAATATTCTCCACCTCATTACCTAGCATACCGAGCACAAGGCGTCCATTATTGATACTTATTTTTCCGTTCTTGATCGTCTTATTAAAATTACCTTTCATTTCCAGTTCGGTAAAGAACTCTCCTTTAAAATCTTCGATTGGCTCGATAAATGGCGTCAAGTATATCATCTCGTCATCTGTACCCTGAACGTATACATACAAAGAACTGTCCCGCACGAACCTTTGTCCCTCTGGTTGCAACCTCATATCCATAAAGAAATTGGCATTTCCTTTATAGTATCCGTTCCCGGCATACATATGGACATCATTAAAGAA
>CAYVLJ010000043.1:10532-14982 GCA_964452375.1 uncultured bacterium
CAGATCGGCATCCACGACGGGATCATTGAAGGTCCCCGTGAGCCGACCCTTGGCATCCGCATCGCCTAAAATGTGAAAATCAAATATGAAAGGCAGCAATTTAGACAATCGGACATTGTTTATGTCAATATCCGCATAGATAGGTTTATCCATAATCAAACCGACCTGTACTTTATTTTTTAGGTCAATTTTGACCGGGAATTCTCCCTTTAATGAAATATCCCTATCTTTATTTATTGTTATGTCCATCTCATCCAAGAAAACTATGCCGTTTTTGTAATGGAAACTGGAGCGGATTCGTTGAGCGTCAAGGCCGAATGCATGTGCATTTTTTAATAAGAACCCGGATGTTATCTGGGGTTTTCTGAGTAAACCGCTTATATTCAAGTTCAGATCAAGCCTGCCTTCTATGCTATCCAGCATGGTTGAGATAAAAGGAAGGGAATTCAATTCCGCCCCGGCTATATTGATACTTCCGTTGATCGAATCTTTCTTAATATCCAGTGACCCAAAGAGAAGCGCATCTCGATAAAGGATATCGTATCGAGACAGGTAATAACCTTCATCGGTAACATTAAAAGTCACAGGATCAAGCAAGTATATGTCTTCACCTTGATAACTTCCTTTCATCTCATTGATGGTGAATTCACGCAAATCCTTGATCTTACCGGAAAAGCTCATATTATAATTTTCGTCAAAGATATCAAAATAATCCAAATAAACCATATCTTCTTGCACTCGGATATAGGTTTGCACCTCACCAATAGGGAAAGAATCGATCATGGCACTTTCAAAAGATACCAATAAAGCTCCCCCGGGTTGCGAAATGGTTTGTTTGCTGAATAGCGAGACATTCAGTTTGTTTACGGCATACTCATCGTAATTCAGAGAATCCAGGTTAAAATTCATCTGAATATCGGGATCATTGATCTTGCCCAATATTTTTAGTGTCAGATAAATATCCGAGGCATTGATGTTACCCAAAGAAGGTATTTCAAGTCCGCCCAAAGAAGCAATATCACCATAAATATCAAGATCTACTTCCTGAAGATCTACAATGGAGCCGCGAGCTTTTAACAACCCATCCGGCAAGTAAATATAATTGCTCGAATCAATCGTTATTTGATCTAATCCATTGAATATGAGATCTCCTCCTAATTTTACCGTCTCCAGCCCATAGAGATCCAGACAATTGAAATCATAATTGACCTTCATTCGTTCATCAAGATAACCTGTCGCCCGCATTCGTCCCTGGAAATCAAATTTTGGCAATGTCTCGATCCAATCGGAAGGATCCAGATTATACGAAGTAAAAGTTGTTGTAACATATTTGTCAAGAAGTCCGTATGAGCCATATAATGAAATATCGGTGCTTTCATTTTTGAAATTCGCTTGCAGCAGGTGCAAATAATCATCTTTATATTCAACATTTAAAGTGGAATAATCGATCTTTTTATTGTTTAAAACCCCTTTTACTTCGATAGTTGCCGTGAAGGCATCAAAATTACCCATTACATCCAGGGATAAATCGATCCTGTCTTGCTCTTTAGCTATGGGAAGGTCAACATAATCCTCAATTTTAAAATCATGTATATTAAAGGCGAACTGAAAACGCAGTGGATCGACATATCGGATCTTACCTTTGGAACTGATCTCAGAATCATTGAACATAAAGTTCAGATTTCGCAGTTTAGCAATGTTATTTTTGAATACGATCTCACTTGAAAGATCGTTGATCCTAATACCCATATCCTCGTTTTTCATTTTCAAGTCGCTGATAGAAATAACAGCACTTTCTTTTCTGCCCGAATAATAGCATTCCAGATAATCGATCGTTTGAAATATTGTGGTATCGGTCATCTCGATCTGAAATTGTGCATTCCGTACCTGAATGATATTGACAAGGAAATTGGGGAAATTTATTTCGGCAAATTTGGCTTTTTCATCCTTTGATGCATCTATCTTAACATAAATGCGGGGTTCTATGATTTCAAGTTTGTTTAAGTGCTTTCTTCCCAATAACTCAAAAATTCCCTTATAATTGATATCAAGAGTATCGACGGTAATTACTAATGTGGAATCGTCATTGCTAAATTTAAGATGATTTGCTTCAAGGTTTGTTCTGACGGGCGTATTGAGATCTTTTATGGATAAATGAAAGTCATATTGACTGTTTATCTGTTGGCGTATAAGTCGATAGATGATACTAAAACCGACGTCCGTTTTGGTTAAAAAGACGCCGGTGGATCCAAGAAACAGAATCAGAAAGAATACAAAGAAATAATGTCGTTGTTTCTTATTTTTGGCCATATTTTTTCATTTTCACATGATCTTCAGCTGCCTGTACGGTATTTTTCATTAACATCGCAATAGTCATCAACCCCACACCTCCGGGTACGGGAGTAATGGCTTTACAACGTTCTTTTACTTCTTCAAATGCAACATCGCCGATCAAACGATAACCCTTTTCCCGCGTTGGATCATCAACACGATTTACACCTACATCAATGACAACCGCACCTTCTTTGACCATGTCAGCCGTCACGATTTCGGGGACACCCGCAGCAACGATTAGAATATCTGCCTGCACTGTGTGCTCTTTTAAATTATTTGTGCCGGTATGACATATGGTCACTGTCGCGTTTGCATGCTTTGATTTTTGGTACAGAAGGTTAAGCATCGGCTTACCGACGATGTTCGAACGACCGATGATAACAACATGTTTCCCTTTTGTCTCAATATCGTAATAAGCCAGCATTTCCATGATACCCGCAGGTGTACATGGCAGAAGTGTATTCTGCCCCTGAACCAACCTGCCGACATTAATCGGATGAAATCCATCCACATCTTTCAGAGGAGAGATCCTCTCAATGATCTCAATGTCGTTCAGATGTTTGGGAAGGGGCATTTGAACCAGAATACCGTGAAACCGATCATCATCATTCAGTTTGTCAACCATAGCATTCAGCTCATCCTGAGTGGTCTCTGCCGGCAAATTTATCGTTTCGGAATAGATGCCAAGCGTCTCACAGGCCCGACCCTTACTTTTCACATAAGATTTTGAAGCAGGGTCTTTACCCACCAATACGACGACCAATCCCGGAAGAACGCCTTCTCGCTTACAATTTTCTATACGGTTAACCAATGAATTCTTAACTGAGTCGGCAACCGCTTTTCCATATAAGATCTTTGTTTTCATGTTTCCTTTTTTTATTTGGCATAACCGATCGAACGATGTTCTCTTAACACGGTTACCTTTATTTGTCCCGGATAGGTCAATTCGCTTTGGATCCTGTTTGCAATATCTTCAGCCAGCAGATCCGAAGCAGCATCGTCAATTTGAGATTCCTCAACCAGAACACGAACTTCACGTCCGGCCTGAATAGCATAGGTTTTGTTAACACCCTTAAAGCTGTTTGATATCTCTTCCAGTTTTTCCATACGGTGAATATAATTCTCCCAAGTCTGCCCCCGGGCGCCACGACGCGATCCGCTGATGGAATCGGCAGCTTGAACCAATGCTGAGATCGGATTATTCATTTCCACTTCTTCATGGTGGGATTCAATGGCATTTATCACGATCTTATCTTCTTTGTTCCTACGTGCGATCTCACCGCCGATCAAAGCATGTGTACCCTCGACATTTCTATCGATGGCCTTGCCGATATCATGAAGGAATCCGGCACGTTTTGCCATTTGTCCATCCATACCGAGTTCGGCAGCCATTAAACCTGCGAGCCAACCGACTTCGATCGAGTGTTTTAATATATTCTGGCCATAAGAGGTTCTGTATTTCAACGAACCGATATAATGCATCATTTCAGAATTGAAAGGCGGTAATTGCAATTCCATGGTTGCTTCTTCAGCAGCCTGTATAATGGATTCTTCCACTTCTTTGTTAGCTTTTTCGATCATTTCTTCAATGCGTGCGGGGTGAATGCGTCCGTCTTGAATAAGTTTCTCAAGCGCTAATCGGGCAACCTCCCGACGCACAGGATCAAAGCCTGAAAGAACAACCGCTTCGGGTGTATCATCAACAACCAATTCGATGCCGGTAAGGGCTTCAAAGTGACGAATATTGCGTCCTTCGCGACCGATCACACGTCCCTTCATCTGATCATTTGGAAGCGGAACAACCGCAACAGTAGTTTCAGATGTATGGTCTGCAGCGGATCTCTGAATGGCTTCTATGATTATCTTCTTAGCCTCTTTATTAGCGTTGAGAGTTGCAGATTCTTTTATCTCCTTGACCTTGACCTGGGCTTCGATCCGGGCCTTTTCATACAAGGAATCTTTGAGAGTTTGTTTGGCTTCTTCGCGTGAAAGCCCTGCGATCTTTTCAAGCTTACTTTGCTGTTCGTCAATAAGCTTATCGATCTCTTCAGCATGTTTTAAAATATCTTGTTCTTTATTCTTCAGGTCCTGGTCATACTTTTGCAGTGAATCGTAT
>CAYVLJ010000044.1:0-14854 GCA_964452375.1 uncultured bacterium
ATCGAAAGAATTGAGGCTGCAGTGGAGGCATTTGAATCGAAAAAATATTTTAAGGGAATTGGAGATTTTTCATACGTCGTTTTCAACTCACCCGGTTCAGATATTGCTGATGACGCCCATTTCTATCTGGCATCTTCACATTTTGAAATGAAAGAATATATAGTTGCCATTGACGAATACCAGCAATTGCTCAGACGCTGGCCCGAAAGCGATCTTTATGAAGAAGCGCGTTTTAAGATCGCCGAATGCTACTATGAACAAAGCCCCGGCTATCAACGTGATAAAGAATATATTCTCAAAGCCATCAACGCATATCAGAATTTTATCGATGAATATCCTTTTAGCGAACGCAGAGGAAAGGCAGAAGAAAGGATCAAAGAACTACGGACCGGTCTTGCCCGGAAAGTTTACGAAGCCGGTGAACTTTATATGGTACTGAGAGAATGGAAAGCCGCGATCATCACTTTTCAGGAGATACTTGACAGTTATTATGATACCGAATTGCTGAACGATACATATCTTAAAATGGCCGCTTGTCATGCAAAATTGGAAGAACGTCAGAAAATGATCACATTGCTCGACCTTGTTGATAAAGATAAACTGTCGGCAAAAGACGTTCTTCAATACAATAAACTAATGGAACTTTCAACGGACTGGCCCGAATGATGACACTCTGTCTTTATGGCGGGGCCTTCGATCCCGTTCATAAGGGACATATTCATTTTGCCCGGCGTATTTGCGATACGTTCAAACCCGACACTTTCTTTTTTATCCCCACTTGCTTCTCACCTTTTAAAGGTCATCAAAAATATGCAACCGATAAACAAAGGCTGGATATGCTTGAAATGGCCGCTAATGCCATTCCCAATGCGCATGTTTCAAACTTAGAGATCGACCGTCAGGGTATTTCCTATACCCTGGACACCTTGAAATATTTTAACGAACTCTACCCCGGACACAGGATGCTATGGGTTATCGGGGATGATCATGTGCGTTCTTTGAGTCAATGGAAAGGATATCCGGAGCATTTTCGATATTGCGATTTCATCGTATTGCCACGTTATGAAAATAACATAAAATCCTTCATTGATGAACATCCCTTCAAATCTCAATTCCATCTTTTGAATGCAGAAAAGATCAATATATCCTCAACTATGATAAGAGAAGCAATTAAAAAAAGCCAGTCCATATTATCCTATGTCCCTAAGGAAATAAATGATTATATTCTCGCTAATAAAATGTATGGATAATCTATGTCACTGACTTTCAGTTTCATTATTCTCGCAGCCGGTATCGTACTTCTTTATTTCGGGGCAAATCTTCTTGTCAAAGGATCGGCAAATATAGCGAGAATTTTGGGAGTCAAACCGCTGATCGTCGGATTGACGATCGTAGCGTTTGGAACCTCGATGCCTGAATTCACCGTCTCATTGTTTGGTGTTTTGCAGGGCGCTTCTGATATTTCCGTAGGGAATATCATCGGATCCAATGTTGCCAATATCGGACTGATCCTCGGAACTGCCGGCCTGATCGCTCCCATTGCCCTGCGTTATCACCATATCAGGCAGCAATTGCTGATTTTACTTTTCGGTTCATTGTTTTTCTGTATCATGGCCTATGACGGCATTTCTCGCTGGGAAGGTTTCCTTTTTATCTTCATCATTGTGGTTTATGTCGTTTACCTTATCAAAACCTCTCGTGAAGATGAGGTCAAAGATGAGCTTCCAACAACGGATAATTCAATTGCTCGCAATATCATCTATTCGGTTGCGGGAATTGTAGGTTTGGTCTTTGCATCGCGCGGTATCATCGAAGGAGCTTCCAATATCGCCGAACATTTCGGGGTTTCCCAAATGGTTATCGGTATGACGATCGTTGCTATTGGTACGTCTCTGCCCGAACTGGCGGCCAGTATCATGGCTCAAGTAAAACATGAATCGGATATTTCCATTGGTAATGTGATCGGATCAAACCTTTTCAACATGTTTTTTGTGGGGGGTGGGGCTGCCACGATCAAGGGACTCCAGATCAATACCACGATCTATAATTTTGAAGTTCCATTCATGATGTTATTTACACTCCTTCTCTTCCCCGTTATTTTTATCAGCAAGGGAATAAAACGTCCTCATGCTATAGCTTTTCTGATATTATACATTCTTTTCATTGCAGTCTCATACATCTGGCGTTGATCATGGATTACAAACCCGTACCTCCATATACCGAATCGTCACAGATCTACGACCGACTGATGGAAGAGGTCGATTATCCAGGATGGTGTCATTACATACTTGACCTGGCAGAAGAATTCGATTTCAACACTTCCTCGGTATACGATCTTTCCTGCGGTACGGGAACGTTTCTTCATTTATTTCCGGCTTCAGAAAAACTCGGTATTGATATATCTTCGCCGATGATCGAAAAAGCAAAAAAAACATATCCTGAACTTGAATTAAATGTAGGCAATATGCTTCAACCGCCGTCGCGACAAGTAGATCTGTATTTGAATATCCATGATGCATTGAACTATATTTCGAATATCAATTCGATCTTAGGCCATTTGAAATACATGGACAGCATCCTGAAGAAGGGACAAGTCTACATTTTCGATTTTGCTTTACCGGGTGTCATGTTGAATTATTTTGATGATACTTCATATGAAGATACCAACCGGGCGGGCATATCTTTTAAAAGACAAAATCACTATGACAAGCAGAACAAACGATCCATTACAAATCTTTTCATTTACCATCCAGACGGACGTTCTTTTCATGAACAGCATATCCAATATATTTATGACTTTCAGGAAATAAAAAAATTGTCTATGGAAATCCCCTCCAGAAGTTTTATATTTCTTGAAGAGTTTACATTTGAGCAAGCTCATGAAGCATCAAATCGATTACTAGTCATAATGCGATGATACAATTTCAACGAGTAACCGTAAATTATGGATACGTACCCGGAGCATTGAAGGATATCAACCTTCAGATGCACGATGGTGATTTTACACTGATTCTCGGACCGACCGGTTCGGGAAAGTCCACATTGCTCAGATTGATCTATATGGATATTCTGCCATCTTCCGGTGTCGTTACGGTGAATAATTGGTCATCATACCGCATTACACCCCGTCAGATAAATCTTTTAAGAAGAAAAATTGGCGTTGTATTCCAGGATTTTAAGCTGATCGAGAACATGAGTGTCTTTGATAACGTTGCATTGCCTCTTGTCATAGAGGGCTATACGAGGAAATATACAAAAAAACTTGTGCACGTATTGCTTGACGAAGTAAATCTTCTGCAAAGCATGGATCAGCGTGCCTCGACATTGAGTCTGGGAGAAAAACAACGGGTAGCGATCGCTCGTGCTATGGCAAAGAACCCCTTTGTGGTCATTGCCGATGAACCGACCGGAAACCTTGACAGAGAAGCCTCTAAGAATGTGCTTTCACTACTTGAAAGGATCAATGCCAACGGTACTTCCGTGATCATGGCTACCCATGATTATGAGCTGATCAAAAAAACACCATATAAACGAATCTATATGGAAAACGGAGAAGTATTGCCCGGCGACAGGACGATCACCATACCAAATAAAAGGATCAATCTGCTGACTGAAGACAAATGAAGTTCTTATTTGTATTAAAACAGACATTTTCAAATCTTTGGCGCGAACGCACGCCGGTCGTTGCTACCATCATGACCATATGTATAGCACTGACGATCCTTGTCGCATTATTTGAAGTATCTTATGTTCTTTACAACCAGCTTTATGAACTAAAAAGGAATATGCTTATCGAGGTCTATTTAGAGCCCGGTATCTCCAAAGAACAAAGCACACGAATACAAGAAGAACTTGAAAGTTACAATACGATAGAAAAACTTCGTTATATATCCAAGGAAACGGCCGCCGATATTTTCAAGGAAGAGTTCGGAGAGGATATTATGGATATCCTTGATGAAAATCCCCTGCCGGTTTCATTTGAAGTTCTCATGCGAAAAGAATTCAATCATCAGGAATATTTATCGTTATTCAAGACACAAGTTGAAAATATTGAAGGCGTAGATGAGGTTCATTACAGACATGTTCTGATCGAGAAATTGGAAAATGTTACCGAAGCTGTTGCTATTGGGGGTGTTTTTGTTTTGATCATCCTTGTATTGGCGATGAATCTTTTGATCCGCAACACTATTAAGCTTTCGGTATATGCAAAGCGGCGCCAAATCGATATTATGAAGATCATGGGAGCGGGCAATCTTCTGATCCGGATGCCTTTTATTCTTGAAGGTGCGATCGAAGGTTTTATTGGAGGTTTTTTCTCTGCCATTTTCCTGATCTTTGTTCATAAGTTCGTTGCCGGTTCATTTCCTTTGGTTCAGGTCGACCTGAATACCTATCGCATTCTCTGGCTGATCACGATAACCTTCGGTATTGGTATCGGATTGTTCAGTTCCGCGGCTTCGGCAGGCCGGTTCTTAAATAAAATATTTGCAAAAAAATAAGTAAAAGGGAAAACATGAAACTGATGAAAGAAATATCATTTGTAGTCCTTGCCTTATCACTTTTTCTTGGCTGTTCAGCCAGAACAGGTTTGGATATTGCAGCTAAGGACGGCTTTTCCATGTTTGAAGGAAAACGGGTAGGTATTGCAACCAATCATACCGCTCAAAATGCCAAAGGCGAGCACATTGTCGATCTGATGCATGATTCGGGAATTAAAATCCAGGCAATTTTCGGTCCTGAGCATGGTTTTAGGGGTATTGAAGATGCCGGAGAACATGTAAAAGATGGTGTAGACTCCAAAACAGGAGCACCTATTTACAGCCTTTATGGCACAACAAGAAAACCAACGCCCGAAATGTTAAAAAACGTTGATGTATTGATCTTTGATATTCAGGATATCGGAGCCAGATTCTATACTTATATATCCACAATGGGTTATGTCATGGAAGCCGGAGCCGAAAACAATATCCCCGTTTATATTTTTGACCGTCCCAATCCGATCGGACGCCTGGCGGAAGGACCGATCATCGAGCAGCAATTTTATTCCGGAGTCGGCAGATATCCCATCCCCGTCCGGCACGGAATGACGGTCGGTGAATTAGCCAAAATGATCAAAAGCAAAGGTTGGATACCCAATGCCGATAAACTTGAACTTCATGTTGTTGAAACAAAAGGATGGAACCCGGATAAGCCTTACGCCAAAGCCGGTCAAGATTGGATCAATCCCTCCCCCAATATCAGGAACTTGAATGAAGCCCTCGTTTATCCCGGCATGTGTCTTTTTGAAGCAACGAACTTTTCCGAAGGCCGCGGTTCCGAAAAACCCTTTGAGTGGGTCGGTGCTCCTTTTGTAGATTCCAAAGAACTTGTGGACGCTTTAAACAAGATCGGGTTTGAAGGTGTTGAGATCGAAGGGATCTCTTTCACTCCGACTTGTCCTCCGGACGCTTATTACAAGCCCAAATTCAATGGAGAAGAATGTCACGGTATAGCCCTTACGGTCACAGATCCCGTAAATTTCAGATCGCTTGAATTCGGTATTCATCTTATCAGTGTTCTAAAAGAACTTTATCCCATACAATTCGTGATCACCCGTCCGGTTTGGATGCATAAGCTTTGGGGTAATAAAAAAGCATTTGAAATGCTTGATGCGAATGAATCTCCCGAAAAGATCATTGCAACATATAAGGATGAGGTGGCGAAATTTGTAGAGATAAGGGAAGAATATCTTTTGTATTAAGAAGTTAGAAGTCAGTAGCAAAAATTCAGAATAATGTAGAGACGCGATAAATCGCGTCTTTACAATATCAGCAGAATATATTTTTATTTATTCATTGTTTAAATTTTTTAATGCTTGACGATTCTTTTGCCTTTTATCTTTAGTATGTTTGCATGTATATTAACGCCATGAATACAGTTGCTATCGTCGGTCGTCCAAATGTGGGAAAATCAACGCTCTACAATCGCTTCCTGAGCCAGCGCAAGGCTATTGTGCATGAAACGGAGGGTGTCACGCGCGACCGAACTTATGCTGAAGTCGAATGGAGCGGACGAGTTTTTACGATCATCGATACCGGGGGGATCATGATGGATCCCCGGGATACAATAGAAGAAGGGATACGCGAACAGGCTCTTATCGCAACTGAAGAAGCTGATCTGATCCTTTTTATCGTAGATGTAACTGTAGGGATCACTCAATACGATGATTATATTGCCGGGATACTACACAAAAGTCAAAAACCTGTTCTGTTGATCGCAAATAAAGTTGACGACGAAAGGTTTGAATCCGACATTCATCAATTCTATGCGCTCGGTTTCGGCGATCCTCACGAAGTTTCGGCTCTGAATGGCCGGTCGACAGGTGACCTTTTGGATGTGATTATTGATCATCTGCCCGAAATAACCGAAAAGGCAAAGGAAGAATACGATCTTAAGATCTCCATCCTTGGAATGCCCAATGCCGGAAAATCTACGATCGCCAATACATTTTTGGGTAAGAACAGGCATATCGTAACCGAAATTGCCGGCACAACACGTGACAGCATCAACAGTGAGATGAAGTATCACGGAAAAATGGTAATGCTCGTTGATACCGCCGGATTGAGGAAAAAGAACAAGATCTCAGATTCCATTGAATATTACAGTTTTATCAGAACAAAGCGAGCGATCAGAGAAAGTCAAGTATGTATTTTAGTTGTTGATGCCGATAAAGGCTTCTGTTCTCAGGACGTCAGGATCGTACACGAGATCATTGAACAGCGAAAAGGTTTGATCGTTGCAATGAACAAATGGGACCTGATCGAAAAAGACACGAGAACAGCAGCTGAATTGACCAAAGAACTGATCTATAATTACCCTATCCTGACCCATATTCCCATTATGTTCATTTCTGCTATAAAGAAACAGCGTCTTTTCAAGCTCCTGGACGAGGCTTTCGCCATTAAGGAGAGGATGAAGCAAAGAATTTCAACTTCCGAATTAAATAATTTCTTTATTAAGGTCATTGATAGAAATCCACCTCCCTCGATCAAAGGCAAATACATAAAGATCAAGTATATAACCCAAATATTGGAAAATCCCCCTCTTATAGCACTGTTCTGTAATGAACCAACCTTGATCATGGACCATTATAAGCGTTATCTGGAGAGTCTCTTTAGAAAAAACTATGATTTTAAAGGTGTTCCAATTAAATTTATTTATAAAAAGAAATAAGGTGAAAAATTTAAAGGAGAAGGAATGAAGAAGTTAATTGTTGTTGCAATGATAATTCTAATTGCAAGTGTGAGTTTTGCAGCTCATCCGGTTAATTATACCGCAAAGTTATTACCTGCAAAAGGGATGTTAGTTTCGGGTGGCACATCAACAACGATCGGTGCGTTCACAACAGAATTTACCTATGGTTTCAACAAAGCCAATATCCATGCCAAAATAAATTATCTGGGTACTCGCTTTAATCTTGAAGGTTTAATGCAACATCATCTCTTCGAATGGAACAGCATTGATATGGGATTTTCCTATGGTGGTCATGTTCTGTTTGGTGGAGCAATGCTTGAGATCGGGGCAATCGCCATGTGGAATATGTCATATCCTCTGGCATCAAATGTAAGCTTCCTGGGTGGATTCAAATACAAGATCGGATACGGTATAAGCTGGGGAACCGGTTATTTCATCAATAGATTGGTTGCTTATCTTGGAACAGAGATCGAAATCATTGACAATTTGAAATTGTATATTGAATTACAGCCCGCAATCTTAAATACTGATGGAAGAATGTTGGGTGTAAATGGTTCATTTATTGGGGTCAATTACTATTTCCCATCAAAATCCGCTCCTCTTGAAATGCCCGATGCATAAATAGATTGATCTATATAATAAAAAACCACCCTCCATATATACGGGTGGTTTTTTTATTTTTTGATGGTCTTTGATGTATGAAGGACTTATATTTTATTGAGAGAAAAATAGAGAGATGAGAGAATGCCTATGAAAAAATTTATAGTATTATTAATATTGATTTTTACCGTTTCCATTGGGTTTTCAACAAAATTCAGCGATAGTCTTCAAAATCAAATCGACATATTAAGCGGACGAAAAAAAATAGAAGCCGAACTTGAGCTTGCCTATTATTTTAGACGAGATGACCATTCACGGGCAAAAGAACTGGCAGAAAATGCACTTAATGACATCAAGATCAATTTCAATGATGACCGGGAACTGAAAACCCGGGCAATGTATTATCTGGGACTGGCTTATTTTAATGAACGTGAATATCAAACCGGTCTGGACCTTTTCTATCGTTCCGTCACAATGGCCCAGGAAGACAATAATAATTTCCTTTTAGCAGATTTATATTATTTTATCGGCCAATCCCATTATTTCCATTATGGTGATAATTCACAGGCAATTAGCTACTATAATCAATCAATTAATTATGGATTACTTTCTAATAATTACCGTGTGCTCGGTGCAGCTTATTCATCTTTATCCAATCTCTTCCGCGTCAGTGGATCTTATGAAAAATCACTGGAATTCATTTACAATTCAAAAGAAAATTACACAAAAGCGGGATACCGTGAAGGTATTGCATGGGTTGAATATACGATGGGAAACCTTTATAACTCTGTTGGGCTTTACGAGGAAGCGATAAATGCTTTTAATCGCTCTCTCAAGATCTACCGTGAACTCGCGGCCGATAATAATGTTATGACCGGTGTTGCCATCTGTTTGGATCAGTTGTGCGTTGTAAACACAGCGTTGAATAAACTCGATCTGGCAAAAAAATATAATAAAGAAGCATTTCAATATTATAAAATTGAAGACTCCTTTTACGGCATGTCCAATTCTTTAAAATACCGGGCTAATATTGAACGTTTATTAAAAAATTATGATAAAGCTGAAACATTACTTGATTCTTCCCTGACATTGAAGAAAGAAATCAACGATAAAATCGGTCTTTCAAGTCTATATAATCTTTACGGAGCCCTTTTTATCGATATTGGTGATTATCAGAGAGCTCTTGACAGTTTGTTTCTTGGACTTAAATATGCCAAACTCAATAATCAGGTAAAGAGCAGGATCGAGATCGATCATTACATTGCAAGTGCTTACAATTCCCTCGGAATGTTTGAATTGGCTTATGAATTCAAAGCACGGGGATTCACCGTTGCAGACTCGATCTTTAATTCAAAGACAAATCGAAATATGCTACAACTCGAGACACTTTATGAAATAGAAAGTAAAGAAGATCAAATAAACAAGCTTGAACAGGAAAAAATGATCACGGAAATATCATTGGAAAGACAAAAAGAGCTTAAAGAATATCTCTTTGCGATTATAGCACTTGCGATCATAGCTTTTGTAGTAATAATCTTTTTCTTTATTTCAAAGATCAGAACGAACAAAACCTTAGTCGAAAGCAAGCGTTTGGTAGAAGAATCAAATGTCATGAAAGACAAATTCTTTTCTATCCTTGCGCATGATCTTCGCAATCCTTTCAACAGCATCCTGGGATTAACACGCATTCTCAAGGACAGACACCGCAACATGAGTGATGATGAAATAGATAAGATCACAAACTCATTATTTAATTCTGCAAATAACAGCTATTCACTCCTGAACAATCTTTTGGAATGGTCAAGGACCCAAAGGGGTGTGATCAATTTTAAACCCGAACCGATACAGACCAATAATCTATTAAGAGAGATCATTCCATTGTTGCAGATCGATGCCGAGATCAAAGGAATTAAGATTGAATATGATGATGCACCCGTATCGATAGTTGCCGATAAGAATATGCTTCACACCGTTTTGAGAAATCTCATCACCAATGCCGTTAAATACTCAAATAAAGGTGATACCGTAAAGATCACAGTTAAGCAAAGACAAACCGATACTCTTATAACGGTATCCGATTCGGGTATCGGAATGAGCAAAGAAAATGCGGCACAACTTTTTACGATCAGCAATAATTATCGACTGGATGGAACTGAAGGTGAAAAAGGCACCGGACTGGGCTTAATGATATGTAAAGATTTTATCGATCAGCATCACGGTAAGATCTGGGTTGAAAGTGAGTCCGGAAAGGGATCATCTTTCTATTTCACTATACCGAAAAATATTTCGAAAATTGACAAATAATGCGTTAATTATTTTTCTTTCGATAATCCGGCCTAATGGTAGTTTTAAAGGATAATTTTACCATTATGCCAATTTTGATTAATCGATTGGTCGAATGCTCGATTGGTCAATTGGTCGTCAATCAAAGACTTGGAATTTGAAATTTGTATACGGTTTATTTTACTTTATAGTACCCGGCAATGATAGCATCAAACCATTTATTGGGAAGGACTTTTTTCAAGAAAATGGTAATTTTCTGATAGAAAGCGCCCGTCACGTAACGAAGTTTGGGATTCTTTCTCCTTATAATACGTGCAACCAGCTTAGCGACCATGATAGGTGATTTGCCGCCCTGCTCGTCATTTTCTATGACTTCACGGGCTTTTTCAAGTTTGTCATCTTTGCTTTTGATATTTTCCCGACTTGCGGTAAAACCGGTTTTGAAATCACCCGGTTCGATCATGCATACTTTGATGTTTTGGTTCTTCATTTCTTTGTATAAGGCCTCTGTCATGCCTTCTACGGCGAATTTAGAGGCAGAGTAGAGTCCTTGATAGGGTAAGCCGATCACGCCGCCTATAGAGCTCATATTGATTATCAAACCGCTATCTTGTTTTATCATCTGTTTCAATACATGATGCTGTACTCGATAGAGTCCAAAAAAATTGGTGTCCATTTGATCTTCAGCCATTTTGGGTGTTGAATCTTCGATGGCACCGCCAATACCGTAGCCGGCATTATTCAACAAAACGTCGACCTTGCCTTCATTCTCGATTATCTTGTCAACAGCGGATTTAACCGAGGCTTCATCCCGTACGTCCATTTGCAGCATAGTATAGGCATCATTTTTACTTTCTTTACGGGAGGTTCCATAAACCTTGTAACCTAAAGATGTTAGATACTCAGCGGTGCTTTGTCCGAGACCGGATGATGCACCCGTGATGAAGACGATCGTTGATGATGGTTCTGGATTTCTCATATTTTCCTCTTTATCAAGCTAAGTGACATGAATAGATCCTTCAATTCGAACTGCTTCGCCCCTACTATGCTACCGACTTAGCTGAAGCTTCTAAGGTCAAGAAAACATTGTAGGGCTATGTAGTACTTTGTTCAGAATGACAGATTTATTCCGCCTTCTGTCTTCTGTCTTCTGTCTTCTGGTCTCTATTTTATAACTTTTGCTTGTTTTCCAACTTTTTCAAACATATCAAGACAGAATTCCAGCTGTTCACGTGTATGGGTCGCCATATATGAAGTTCTCAGCAAACCGCGTCCAGGAGGGGTTGCGGGAGAAACGACGGGATTGGTATAAACACCTGCTTCCATCAGCGATTTCCATACCTGAAATGTTTTATTGTCTTTACCGATGAGGACCGGAATAACCGGTGTGGTGCTTTCACCCGTATCGTAACCGATCTCATGCAAGCCTTTTCTCATGAATTCGGTGTTATCCCAAAGCTGCTGACGACGTTCAGGTTCACTTTTGATGATACCCAGCGCAGCTTTGACAGATGCGGCATTTGAAGGCGGCAGAGAAGCTGTAAAAATAATTGATCTTGAGTGATGTTTGATATATTCGATCACCCTACCTTCACCTGCAATAAATCCTCCAACGCATCCCAGAGATTTGGAAAAAGTACCCATGATCAGATCAACGTCTTTTGTTACACCGAAATGCGCGGCTGTACCATTTCCGTTTGGACCCAAAACACCCAGTGAATGAGCATCATCTACCATCAGGCGCGAGGGGTATTTCTTGGAAAGTGCGACAAGTTCTTTCATTTTAACAATATCGCCTTCCATGGAGAAAATACCGTCAGTCACAATAAAACGCGGCGTTTTGGGATTGGCTTTTTTAAGTTTTTCTTCAAGATCATTCATGTCATTGTGCTTATAGATCGTCTTCTGAGCACGCGAAAAACGAATGCCGTCAACAATGGATGCATGATTATATTCATCGCTGTAAACCATATCATCAGGTCCGCATACGGAAATGATAGTACCCACATTCACACCCATACCGGTTGAAAAAACCAATGCGGATTCCATTCCGACGAATTCAGCCAGTTCTTCTTCCAGTTCATCATGTAAAATAATATTACCGTTCAAAAGCCGTGAACCGGTCAAACCCGATCCGTATTTTTTCAATGCCGCAATGCCGGCTTCGATCACTTTGGGATGATTGGTCAAACCAAGATAGTTATTTGAACCCAGCATGATCTTCTGCTTACCGTCAATGGTGACTTCAGTGGCATCTGAATTTTCGATCTTTGGATAATAAGGATAATAACCCAATGCACGGGCAGTATCAGTACGGACAAATTGGTACATTTTTGTATAGACGTCTGGATGTTTGCCAAACATCTGCTTGCGCGTTGCATGGATCTTTTGGCGTGCGATCTTAGTGAAATCCTTTAACATGCTTCCTCACTTACTTTAATTTTTATCATGTAAATCACGATTTTAATGCTTTGCACAAAGTGGGTATTTGATAAGTGAATTAACTTGTCTGTTGTGTATCGACGTATTCAAGATACGCTTTTCCCCAGATGTAATACCCGTCCTGTGTCAGTTGATCTTTATTTCTCAACCGACATGATTTTAATAATGTTTTGTTTTAAATACAAATGCTTTATTGGTGTTTCAATCCTTTATCTATTCGTCTAATCTTAAGAAATCTTAACAGAAAGTATTGTATTCTTAACAAAACCTGATAAAATAAAGAAAAGTTTAAACTTAGGTTTACTTTTGTAGAGAAGTTTGAATTTGTCATTCATAAAGATTTAATAAAGAGTTAAAAAACGTCCTCTTTGGATGAGTTTCGGGCTATTGGATTAACAATCAATCAATTGTGATCCGGCCCTATTGCATAAGCTCTTTTCATTCCGTAGATTGCTTCTGAAACGAGAGAGATTTTTCACAATCCGGCGGACGAAAAGAGAGAGAAACCATGCAACAAGCAGCAGCAATGAGAGAGAGAGTTTTTTCTACCCTCAAGGAGGTTACCATGAAGAAGACAGCAGCCCTTATCATCCTGACACTTTTAGTATCTTTCGCATTTTGCGAGAGCGGAAAGCTTCATTTGGTCTTTGCCAATGGAAGCGTTACGGACAACTCATATGAATTTGATGTCCGGGCATATATGACAGAAGGCAGCGATGTGATAGGCGAAGGCATGATCTACGTAGAATATCCGGAAGCGATATTCAATTCAGTCGCAGTATATAATAATAAGGTATCCGTCGAACTGACCGGCATTCTGGCCGGCACAGTGGAAGGTACGGGACTGGACCGTTACAGTCTGGTCAATGTTACCGACAATACACTTAACCGTTTTGCCATTACATTTGCATCCACCTTCAATGATATGATGCCCCAGTATAAGAGCGCATATCTTGCCGTTTCAAATGATCCTGCCAATCCTTCGGACCTTATGCATATTACCATGACCGCCGAAACCGGCGGCAGTGGCGAGATCTTTTTCCCGGCTGCCATTCCGGGTCTCGACTATATCTTCTATGATTACGAGATCGAGAACTTTGACGGCGGACTGGATATTGCAGAAGCCGTTGAAGCTGTTGACATGAATGCCGACGAACCGGTCATCGATGATCCTGTAGTAGATGATCCTGTGATCGACGATCCGGTGGATGACCCGGTCTTTGCCGGTTCGGTTGAACTTGCCTCATTTACTTCCTCCCTGAAGAAGGGCACAGCCGAACTGAAATGGACCACCGCCGGCGAGAGCGAACTGAGCGACTTTGTCATCATGCGTTCATCTAACGGAAGCGATTATTATGAGATCGCGCGCGTAGCTGCCGCCGGTACGACCAGCAAACGCCAGCGCTATTCGGCCAAAGACAACAACGTTTACGCCGGTGTCAAGTACAGCTATCGTTTGGTTGCCGTTGATGTTTACGGAGCAGAAGAAGTCGTATCCACTATCGGATTGACATCCAGGGGCAAGGCCATGGCCGACAACGGACTCATTGACAACGATGACATGACGCTTGAGACCAGTTATCCGAATCCCTTTAACCCAAGTTTTACGGTACCTTTCACCGTACATACACCTCAGACACTTGACATAAGATTATATGACATGAGCGGTAAAGTCGTGGCAGAGGTTGCCACCGGCTATCATGCCGCAGGAACTTATAACATAAACGTAAATTGTGACCATTTAGGAAGCGGTGTGTACCTTCTCCGCACACAGCTGAACGGAATCGACGCCACACAAAAGATGCTGCTGGTTAAGTAACCCCTATTCGAGAGAGAGAGAAAGAGAAACGGCACCTCACGGTGCCGTTTTTCACATTTGGTTGGAAAATTATTTCTAATTCATGTTTTTGAAAGATACAAATCTACGCTTATAAAGACGCACTAGTAAATAGCGATATTTAAATTGTAAAAAAATGCTGGCAGGTAAATACTATCCAATCCCGGAAGATCGTCCTCATGAAATGAAAAATTAAAATTGAAATATTTTTGTATAGACGCAGCAGCATCCTCCTGCGCTGAAGGCATATTACGCCGCCTGCCCAACGAATCCGTCAACTGGCGGAGAAGTTTGGAAGTAGCTTCGGCTACGTAGGCTGTGCTTCGGAGGACAGATTGCTGCGTCTTTTTTTTATTGCATAAATAGTTATTGATTATGAATTATAAATTATAAATGATGAATTCTCAACTATCAACTATCAACCATCAACCATCAACCATCAACCATCAACCATCAACC
>CAYVLJ010000045.1:0-14651 GCA_964452375.1 uncultured bacterium
GGCCATATGGACATGGTGTGTGAAAAAACTCCCGATTCAAATCATGACTTCCAAAAAGACCCTATAGAATTTGTTTTCAAGGGCGATTGGCTTTATGCGAATAAGACCACATTGGGTGCTGATAACGGTATTGCATTGGCTTATGCTTTGGCGATCGTGGAGTCCGGTGTTCCACATCCGGAGCTTGAGCTTCTGTTCACTGTTGATGAAGAGACCGGACTGACCGGCGCGAACGCACTGGCACCGAACTCGCTGAAAGGGAAATATCTTTTAAACATTGATTCCGAAGATGAAGGCATTTTTACGATCGGATGTTGCGGCGGCGTGGATACAAAAGTCTGGTTCCCCCTGAAAAAAGAACCCTTAAAAGACAATTATACAATTTATGAACTAAAGATCAGCGGCTGTATGGGCGGTCACAGCGGTCAGGATATCGTTAAACATCGGGCAAACGCAAATATTCTATTGGTGCGTACCTTATGGGAAATGAAACAAGCCCTGCCTCTTCAGCTGATATATCTACACGGCGGAACGGCGCATAATGCCATTCCACGTGAAGCAATTGCCGTTATTGCCATCCCGAATGACCGGAAAAAGGATGCCGATAAGGTCATATCCCAATGTGTTGATGACTTTACGAACGAATACCTGAATTTCGAATCCGGTATTGAGGGATCCTTATGTAAGGTCGATACTGCGGAGGATGCGATAGAAACAGCACTGAGTGAACAAATACTCCGTCTGATGCTGGCATTTCCGAACGGACCGCAGGCGCTTGATCCCTCGGTCTATAATGGCGGAAAACTGATCGCAGAGATCTCGAACAATTTTGCAACTATCCGAACGGAAGATGAGGCTGTACGTATCTTGTCCAGCCAGCGTTCGCAAGTCATGTCTTCAAGAGACCGTATGACCCAGCAGATCGAAATGCTGGCGCATCTTGCCGGCGCCGAGTATAAAAGCGGCAATGGCTATGCCTCCTGGCAGCCCAATTGGGATTCCGCATTGCTGGCAACATCAAAAGAACTGTATATCAAAATGTTCGGGAAAGAACCGGTCGTCAATGTGGTCCATGGCGGACTCGAGTGCGGCGTCATCGGTGCCAAGCATGAAGGCATGGATATGATCTCGCTTGGTCCTACGATCGAAAATCCGCATTCTCCCGATGAACGCATGTATGTTCCCTCAATTAAAAAAGTTTGGGAATTTCTAACGGAATTACTCATTACACTCTAAAACAGTCAGGGGCAGGAATGGCTATCTCACATCAAGAAGTGAAATATATTGCCGGTTTGGCAAGATTAACGCTTACCGAGGAAGAGATCGAACTCTATTCCCGGCAATTAAGCGATATTTTAGGGTATATTGAACAACTGAATGAGCTTGACGTGGATAATGTTGAACCCATGAGCCATGTGATCGACATTGTGAACGTGATGAGGGAAGACAAGCATCTTCCATCACTGTCCAGGGAAGAGGTGATGGCAAATGCACCCGATCATGACGGAGAGCATTTCAAAGTACCCAGAGTGGTAAAAGGATAAGGAGTCTCCCATGGCAACAGATTCGAAAGACCCAGGATCAACCCGTTTTATCTTCGTGACCGGCGGGGTGATCTCCGGTCTCGGAAAGGGCATTACCTCAGCTTCTATCGGTTACCTTCTCAAAGAGGCGGGATATAAGGTCACGATTCAAAAATTCGACCCCTATCTGAATGTGGATCCCGGTACGATGAGCCCAACTCAGCACGGAGAGGTTTATGTGACCGATGACGGCGCAGAAACGGATCTTGACCTCGGTCATTACGAGCGATTTTTGGATATCAGCATGTCCCGGAACAACAACGCCACGGCCGGCCAGGTTTACAGCACTGTACTTGAGGCCGAAAGGCGCGGAGAATATTTGGGGCGAACCGTTCAGGTCATTCCACATATTACCAACGAGATCATCCGCCGCTTTAAGGCTATTCTTGAAAAAGAACATTATGATATCGTGATAACTGAAGTTGGGGGTACGGTCGGTGATATCGAAAGTCAGCCTTTTTTGGAAGCGATGCGTCAGTTTGAGAACCAGCTCTCATATCATGAGCACATGAACATTCATGTGACTCTGCTGCCTTATGTGGGTTCTTCCGAAGAGATCAAAACAAAACCAACGCAGCATTCGGTGCAAAAATTGCGTGAGATCGGACTGGATGCGGACATGATCATGTGCCGCAGCGGAAAAGTTGGACTGGACAGTGGTGCCCGCAATAAGATCTCATTATTCTGCAATGTTAAACCCGCCGCCGTTATCGATATGCCGGATGCAGAGACCATCTATGAGATCCCGCTGATGTTCAAAAAACAAGATGTATATACCACCATTGCTTCACATCTGAGACTTGGCAACGGTAAAAATCCGAATTTGAGAAAGTTGCGGACCATGGTCCATCATATTAAAGATCCGGCTCATTCCGTCAATGTCGGTATCGTCGGTAAATATACCGATATGAAAGATTCCTATAAAAGCATCACCGAATCATTTATTCATGCAGGTGCCGTAAACAACACGCGCGTTAACTTGACCTGGATCGAAGCTGAAGATCTTGAAGGTCTGGATAAAAGACAGATCGGTAAGATCCTTGAACCGCTGGATGGTTTTTTAGTCCCGGGAGGTTTCGGTATTCGTGGCATTGAAGGAAAAATATTGGCGGCCGAATATGCCAGAAAAAAGAACATTCCATTTTTCGGGATTTGTCTTGGCATGCAGATAGCTGTAATAGAATACGCAAGGAACGTACTAAAGTTGAAAGAAGCGAATTCAACGGAATTTGACAATAAAACGCCGCATCCCGTAATTGATATGATGGAAGAGCAAAAAAAGATAACAAACCTCGGTGGAACCATGAGATTGGGCGCTTTTGACTGTGAACTGACCAGCGGTTCAAAGATTCGAAAAGCGTATCGTAGCGCGACCATTTCTGAACGCCATCGTCATCGTTACGAGGTAAATAATATTTATCGCGATGAACTTCAGAAAAAAGGGCTGAATATAGTGGGAATAAATAAAGCCCATGATCTGGTCGAATGCATTGAATTGCCCGATCATCCCTGGTTCGTCGGGGTGCAGTTCCATCCCGAGCTTAAATCGAGAGCCGCAAAATCACACCCCTTATTTCGTGAATTCATTGCAGCTGTTTTGAAAAAACAGGAAGAAGTATGACCCAAACCCTGCAGGAAAAACTAAAGCGGATCAAATTGATCGCAACGGATGTGGATGGGGTTCTGACAGATGGATCCTTTTATATAGGACATGGATCCGAGATGAAACGCTTTCATTCAAATGACGGACTTGCATTCGTCCTGCTGAAGCTGATCGATTTTCCGGTAGCCGTCATATCCGGACGCCATTCGACGGCAACACTTGCCCAAACACGCGCTCTCAGCATTCCCGATGATCTTGTCTTTCAGGATACTCACATGAAAAGCGGACCGTATGAAGAAGTGAAAAAGCGTTTTAAGCTTAAAGATCATCAGATCGCCTTTATGGGCGATGATTATATAGACATGCCAATTCTCAAACGCTGCGGCGCGGCTTTTGCCCCCGCCAATGCGATTAAAGATATAAAGGATATGGTCGATCATGTCACGGTTACTCCCGGAGGGGCAGGCGCTTTCCGTGAAATGGTGGATATGATCTTACGCGCCCAGGGCAGGATGGATGAGGCGCTTATGAAGCTTAACGGGTTGTATTAATATTCCCTCTGGTTGAATAACCAATAACGAGCATTAGAACATTCGAACAATCGAAGTAAATAATGAATAATTAATAACGAATAACTAATAACGAACAAGATCCTTCATCCCGGGCTTGATCCGTCAGCTGACGGACAGCCTGACATTGTTCAGGATGACCCGCGAGTCTTTTTACTTTTTAATTTTTACTTCTTACTTTCGGTATGTAAATTATTCATTATGCGACTCAATACTCAAAAAATAATATTTGTTTTGTCTATCCTCTTTGCGATAGGGCACACCGGATGCACCAAAACCGGCGATTACTCACAATTTCCAAAAGGCCGGGTGCCGGATCAGGAGATTTGGAATGCTGTGATAACCGTTACAAGAAACGGCAAGCCCGATTCGCGTATTTATGCCGCACATATGGTTAAGTATCCCGATTCCAATAACATGATCATCAGCGACAGCATGCGTATTGATTTTTACAGGGACGGAAAACATGAATCCTATCTTACGGCTGACAGCGGCATGGTGAACGATAAAACGGAAGATATTGTTGCGATCGGGAATGTTGTCATGGTATCCGACAGCGGTTTCACCGCTTATACGGATTCTCTGTTTTGGGTAAATGACAGTGATAAAGTATATACAAACTCTGCTATCCAGATCTACTCTGAAGAAGATACGCTTTACGGCACTAATTTCGTTTCGGATACAAAATTCGAGAACTGGACCATCTTTAATCCGCTTGGGAAGACCCGCCGGCAATTGGACGAATAAATACCTCATACTAAGGCATAAAAGCACCTTACACAAAGCTATAAAAATACCTCACACAAAGCCACTAAGTACCACAAAGCCACTAAGAAGAGAATATTATATCCACAAAGGTAAATAAGTCACGGTAAGATTATCCGCAAAGTGATCAAAGCTCACGAAGAATAATTGCAGTAAATCGTATTTCTTTGTGTCTTGGTTTCTTTACGCTAAAGTTCAACCGTGTTCTTGTGTATTTTTGTGGTTATAAAAAGCTTTGTGGCTTTGTGTGAGGTACCGTGTCTTGTTCATCTTTATGTGAGATACCTCACGTTTATGATTAAATTGTTTTATTCCCCCTTTAAACATCGTATTTTTATAAGATACATAATAGATCAGAATATTTTAGGTAAAAGATAATGACAAGGTTGAGAGCGGAAAAATTGGTTAAGATCTACGGACGCCGCAGGGTTGTCAACGAGGTTGATCTTGAAGCAAAGACCGGTGAAGTAGTCGGCTTGCTGGGTCCCAACGGTGCAGGAAAGACGACATCATTTTATATGATCACCGGGATGATACGGCCAAACCAGGGGCACATTTTTTTGGACGATGAAGATATTACCGGCTTGCCTATGTATAAGAGGGCTCAGAGAGGTATCGGATATCTTGCTCAGGAGCCGTCTGTTTTTCGCAAATTATCCGTGGAAGACAATTTGAGATTAGTGCTTGAAATGTTCATGAAAGATAAAAACGCTATTCGCGATAAGATCGATTCGCTGATAGATGAATTCAAACTGGATCATGTTCGCAAAAATAAAGGTTTCAGACTCAGCGGGGGTGAACGACGCAGAACGGAGATCGCCAGAGCCCTGGCCACAGACCCGAAATTTATTTTGTTAGATGAACCTTTTGCGGGAATTGATCCTATTGCAGTTGAAGATATTCAGGAAATGGTCGTTAACCTGAAAAACAAAGGCATTGGTGTGATCATAACTGACCATAATGTTCATGAGACACTTTCCATTACTGACCATTCATACCTGCTTTTTCAGGGTAATATCCTAAAGGCCGGCACTGCTGAATTCCTTGCCAACGATCCGGAGGCACGGCGGTTGTATCTTGGAGCGAAATTCAAGTTAGACCGTTAGATCCAGCCATGAAACAAAAACTGACCCAAAAACAAATACAGAAACTCGCGCCTCTGCAGCTCATACTGGCACGTCTTTCCCAATTATCGCAAACTGATCTCGAGCATGCCGTTTTGGAAGAGATAGAGAAAAATCCGCTTTTGGAACTCGATGATGATGCTCAAAATGATCAGGAAACAACCGAACAGGACCGGGTTTGGGAAAGTGACGGTACGGAGATCGTCCGCGCACCGCGTGGTGGATTTGATATTATGGATATTACTCAGGCGGAAGAACCGGATTTTTTTGATATTCTATTGAAGCAGGCAAAGGAATCGGGACTTGAAGAAAAAGAGATCATGATCGCAGAAGAGATCATTGGATCGCTGGACGAAAACGGCTTTCTATCAGGGATCCCAATAGAGAATATAGCTTACAAACTTTCTGTTGAACCCGAAGAAGCCGAGAAGGTCCTGAAAAAAATACAAAACCTTGGGCCGTCTGGAGTAGCCGCCCGGGATCTGAAAGAGTGTCTGTTAATTCAACTGAGAGCAAACCACGAAGAACCTTTTGTGATAGAGATCATAGAGCGTTATTTTACGGACTATATTGATGGCGACCTGGAAAAGATCCGGAAAGAACTTGATCTTAGCGATGAGGATCTCCGCTATGCCGTAGAACAGATAAGCGGTTTGAACCCAAAACCGGCAGCGGGTCATGGTGAATTTATGAAAAAAAGCATCATACCCGATGTTCTTCTCCGGCAGAAAGACGGGAAATTCTATGTTGCTTTGAATGAAACGGGGACACCCGCCGTCCGCCTATCGGCGACCTACTTAAAGATGCTGGACAAAAGCGATCTTCAAAAAGATGCCAAGCACTACTTGAATTCACACAAGCGGGCAGCCGAATGGTTTATCTCGGCGATCGAACAAAGAAAGCAATCTATCATAGCTGTTGCGCAATCTATTGTTCAAAGACAGCGGGAATTCCTGAGCGGAAAGAAAGACCATCCGTCACCAATGGTTATGAAAGACGTCGCACAAGATACGGGGCTGGATATTTCGACCGTGTCAAGAGTCGTGAACGGAAAGTATATGCAAACATCCACAGGGATCTTTGAGCTTCGTTTCTTTTTCTCGGAGAAGGCGGGACGAAATGACGGAACCGAGGCATCGACACGTGACCTGGAACAGGATCTAATAAGCATCATTGAAAAAGAAGATAAGAAGAAACCGTTGAGCGATGAAGCACTGCAAGACGCTCTGACGGAGAAGGGATATAACATAGCACGCCGCACTGTTGCGAAATACAGGGTAAAAATGGGGATTCCCGATTCTCGCGAGCGGCGGAAAACATAAAGGATTTAAGATGAATAAGATCTATGGAACGACCATTCTTGGTGTTCACCGGAACGGAAAAGCGGCAATTGCCGGCGACGGTCAGGTGACCATGGGAAATACGGTCATGAAAGCAAAAACAGTCAAAGTGAGAAAATTATACGATAAAAAGATCCTGGCCGGTTTTGCGGGAGCAACGGCGGATGCCTTCTCCCTTTTTGAGAAATTCGAGAACAAGATCAAAGAATACAAAGGTGACCTGACACGTGCCGCGGTTGAAATGACCAAGGAATGGCGAAGAGACAAATATCTTCAAAAACTGGAAGCCCTTTTGATCGTGATGGATAACAGCAAAGGTTATATTCTCAGCGGAAGCGGGGATGTTATCGATTCCGATGACGATCTTTATGCCATTGGCTCGGGCGGATCATATGCCCTGGCGGCGGCTCGGGGTTTGCTGGCAAACACCGAACTGAGCGCTGCGGAGATCGCAAGAAAAAGTCTTGAGATCGCAGGATCCATTTGTATTTATACGAACAACAACATTACTGTACTGGAGTTAGATTAAATGAGAGCATTGACACCAAGAGAGATAGTTGAAGAACTCGATCGCTTTGTGATCGGGCAGGACAAAGCTAAGCGCTCAGTGGCGATCGCCCTGCGCAACCGCTGGCGTCGCCAGCAGGCTGATGAGTCCATCCGAAACGAAATATCTCCAAATAATATTATCATGATCGGCCCAACCGGGGTCGGCAAAACGGAGATCGCCCGCCGCCTGGCTGCATTGGCGCAATCTCCATTCATCAAGGTCGAAGCCACTAAATTCACCGAAGTGGGTTACGTGGGACGCGATGTGGAATCCATCATTCGCGACCTGACCTATATGGCTATAGATATGGTGGAAAAAGAACATGAAGAACTTGTCAAACAACGCGCAGAGGAATTGGCCGACAGAAAACTGATAGATATTCTATTTCCCGTAGAGAAAAAAGAAAATATGGATCCGGCCGAGGTTGAACGAATTGACAAAACCCGAGATCGCTTGAAAGAAATGTATCGCCAGGGAGAATTCAACGAACGATATGTTGAGATCGACGCACCCCCTAAAAAACCCAATATTGCCGGGATCTCCATTATGGGACCCATGGGTGGCGATATGGGTGGAGATATGATGGATAATGCCGGAGATTTTCTCAATGAAGCAATGGGAAACCTTTTCGGAGGCAATAAAAAGGGTCCAAAAAAGAAAAAAATGAAGGTTCCCGAAGCCAGAAAGATCCTGGTTGAAGAGGAAGCGCAAAAACTCATCGATAAAGCAAAAGTTCAGGAAGAAGCGATCGAACGTGTTCAACATCATGGGATTGTTTTCATTGACGAGATCGATAAGATCGCGATCAGCAATGAAAGCAAAGGCGCCGATGTCAGTCGACAGGGTGTCCAGCGCGACCTGTTGCCCATTGTTGAAGGCTCTACCGTCAAAACGCGTTACGGTTTCGTGAAAACGGATCATATTCTCTTTATCGCATCGGGTGCTTTCCATAAAAGTAAACCTTCCGACCTTATTCCCGAACTTCAGGGACGTTTTCCCATCCGGGTAGAGCTGGACAGCCTGACCACCGATGATTTTACCAAGATCCTCACCCATCCCCAAAACGCATTGATCAAACAATATCAGGCCTTATTGGCATCTGAAAATGTTAAATTGATCTTTGAGGATGATGCGATCCGGGAAATTGCCGCAAAGGCTACCGAAGTTAACGACAAAGCAGAGAACATCGGCGCGAGACGTCTTCATACGATCATGACACAGATCCTGGACGATATCATGTTCAATGCGCCTGATGATAGAAAAAAGATAGTTATAACAGAAGATCACGTTCGTAAATCGCTCGAGTCCATCGTAACGGATGACGATCTCAGCAGGTATATATTATAATGATGTTCGAAAAGACAAGATTGAAAATGTGGATAGGGTCCCTCCGAAGAAGAGGGAAGATCCTGGCATTCAGAGAACCTGTCAGTTTTCAGGACCAGCTGAAAGACAGTTCGCGTATTTGCATTTGCATGCCCAAAGACGATCATCACTTTTTTGAAGCCAGGGAATGTCTTCACCAGATCACAGATCATTCTCACTGGGTATTGCTGGTTTTGAAAAAAGAACATGAGATCATTGCCGAGCATTCGGGCAAAACCGAAGTCTATCCGCCACCCGCGAGAAAACCTTTCCCTCTTCGCGAGGACATGGTTAGGAATATTCCTAAAAAATTCGATATTGCCATTGATCTGTCGGAAAAACCGGATCCTGTTTCAGCTTATATTACGGGAACACGTGGCAAAAAAATGACTATCGGACTGAAAAGCGGCGCTTTGGATCATTTCTTTACCGTACTTGTTAATCCGCATGATGATTACAAAGCTTCGGTAAGAACCATGCTGGGACTTGCGGGGTTTGTGTTGCGTGACGCGTGACGTTTATAATTTAATCATAAATTGACGATAAACACATTGTAGGGACACAGAATTCTGTGCCCCTACGGTTATTTTTATATTTTTATAAAACTAATTTAAGCGTCACGCGTTACATCTCTCAGTGCTTCTATCTCACCTTTCGTCAGTTTTTTCCATCGTCCGGGTGCCAGTTCATTTGCGCTGATGCCCGCGAAACTATTGCGGTGCAAACGGTAGACATGGCTGTTGTAATGACGAAAAATGCGTTTAACCTCACGTTTTTTACCTTCTTTGAGCATCAAACGGTAATGCGTACGTTTTTTATTTAGCGCTTCGGCTTCTCCTTTGACCCGGTCCCCGTTATCTTCAAGGATTATCCCCTTTGGCAGCTCTTTTTCTATTTCACCATCGGGTTCGTTTTTGAGAAGGATCTCGTACTCTTTCTCCACACCATGTTTGGGATGGGTAAGCTTATAATTCAAATCGCCATCGTCTGTAAATAAAAGCACACCGGTGGTATCTTTGTCTAATCTGCCGACAGGCACGACATTAAGAACTTTCGGAAGCAACTGCATAACGGTCTGAGGATTATGGGGGTCTTTCCGTGAAGTGACATAACCTTGCGGTTTATGAAGCTTAAGGTAAGTATGATCTTTTTTCAGACGAACGTGTTCACCGTCGACACGGATCTCTGAGCGGGTTTCATCGACTTGCGCGCCGGGATTGGTGAAAACTTCTCCATCAACCTGGACTCTGCCCTCAAAGATCAATTCATCGCAATTACGTCTTGAATCCACTCCGCAGTGAGCAAGATATTTATTAAGTCGCATTTGGCACCTTTCTTGTTTCCAGCAGAGCGGTTCTCAGTTCAAGGAAGAGATCCGCGAGCAATGCCGGCATATACATATTCAGTTTTGAATCCCTTAGAACATCTTCGATCTTGCTGATCATTTCAAAATAAGGAAAACGTGGATAATAGTTCACAAAAGCTTTCAATTCTGTGATCAGGTGTGTATTGATAAGCTTATCGTTTGCGGTTTCCGTTCCGGGTAAAGATGCCAGGAATTGCGCATCACGCAACCAAAAGACCATAAATCGAAGCAAATTCCTGAATGCGGTGGGGTCCGATTTCGCCATACCAGCATAATTTTCTATCAATTGTGTAATATCTGCGGTTGTAACCCATTCTCCGCTGATCTTGCCGCCCATCATGATGCGCCAGAAATCAAGTATTGTGGTATCCACTTCAGAAAAATCGGCTTCCGTCAAAGCTTTTGCCTGCTGAACATTCCCGCCGCTTAAGCGAGCGATACGCCGGGCATTGGAAATATCCTGCCCCCGCTCCACGAGGTAATCGACCAGTATTTTATCCGGGACCGGATTGAACTTGACGATCTGGCATCGTGAACGAATGGTAGAGGGGAGAATATTTAGAGCGGAAGTCGTTAGAATAAATGTTGTCCGGGGCGGCGGTTCCTCCAGGATCTTCAATAGGGAATTCAAAGCCTGTGCGTTCGCCATTTCGGCTTTAAAAACCAGCACAACTTGCCGTCCGCTTTCGGCAGGTTTCATAGCCAATTGTTTTTTAATATGTCTGACGGAAGAAATAAGTATTTGATTTGCCCCCGGAAGATTGATCCCGCGATAGGGATCGCGCGTCAGGGCGTCCCGCTCATCTTGCATTGCGGTAAAATCCGCTTCTGAAAGCCCGGCATAGGGGTCATTGTCGTTGGGATTCTTACCTCTCGGCATAGCATGGATCAAATGGAGATTGGGATGATTCAGGTTCTTCATTTTCTGACAAGATGCGCACGTTCCGCAAGCAATACCGTTCTTTGGGCTTTGGCATAACAGACGTGACGCCAGATTCAATGCCATGGATATTTTTCCCGCACCCTCTGGACCTGAAAACAAATAGGCTGATCCGATGCGCTTTGAATTGATCAGGGTTTGAAATCTTTGGGTAATGGTTTGCTGTCCGATAAGTTCGTAGATCATGCCGGTTTCAACAGCTCCTCTGCAGTGCGCAAATGTGCGTCACTGAGTTCATCGCCGCCCACCAGCTCAGCGATCTCCCGTACACGTTCATTGGCTCCAAGTTCATTTATCTCGGCAAATGTCTTATTCCCCTCGCTATACTTTCCGACTTTGTAATGACGTTCTCCCATCGAGGCGATCTGAGGCAGGTGAGTGATGCAAAGGATCTGATGGTGTTTTGACAGCTCTTTGATCTGTTCGCCGACAACATGAGCGATGCGTCCGCTGATACCCGCATCGATCTCATCAAAGATCAAAGTGGGCATGTCGTCATGTTCTGCCAGTACGGATTTGATCGCGAGCATAATGCGTGATATCTCACCGCCGGAAGCGATCTTAATAAGAGGTTTGAAATCATCTCCTGGATTCGTGATGATCAAGAACTCAACCTCATCGATCCCGTTAATGCCGGGTTCGATCTTCTTGCCTTTAAAATTGATATATGAAGGGCCTTCGGTCTCTTTTTGTCGAAGGTCGACCTTGAATTTTGCGTTGGGCATGCCGAGCAGATGCAAACGGTTCTCAATATCTCGTGAAAATGTTTTTCCGGTATCTTCGAGGATATTGTGAAAGGTCTCGGCTTTTACGGACAGATCTTTACGGGCGCTTTCAAGGGTTTTGGACAGCGCTTCCAGTCGTGTGTCATAATCCGCTTCGGAACTCATTTCATCTTTAAGCTGCTCATAATATTCACATAATTGATCGAATTCCATATTGTGCTTTCGCATCTGGTAATTGATGGCGCCCATGCGTTCCTGGAGATTCGAGAGTTTTTCCGGATCATGCTCCATGGTATCCCGATATTCCGCCATGCTGCGCCCCACTTCGGTAAGAGAGATCAATGCGGACTGCAATTCCCTGGATGTTTCCCCCTGAGCTTCGTCGACCCGTAAAATTTCCTGCATATTTTGCTTGAGCAACTCTATCTGATGTATAACGGCATTGTCATCTTCATAAAGCGCTTGTGCCATCTGATCGGCCGCTGTTGCAAGCCGTTCACTGTTTTCCAGCATTTGAAGATCATGCTGCATGGATTCCAGCTCGCCGAACTGAGGTTTTATCTCGTCCAGTTCTTTAAAGTGAAATTCCCTCAACTCACGCTCACGAAGATAACTTTCACGCGATTGCAGCAATTCCTGATATCTTCGAAGTATCTGTTTGAAATGCTGATATGCTTCCCGGTAATCGGTAATGGACTGTCTGTCCGTCACACATTTTCCAAGATATAAAAGATGATTTCTGGGTTTGAACAGTTTTTGGTTTTCATGCTGGCCGTGCATTTCGACAAGATTGGAACCGATCACTTTCAGAGCAGCCAGAGGTATAAGTTCATCGTTTAAGAAAGCACGGGATTTACCTTTGGCATTGACCTCGCGCCGTATCACGATATCACCGACGGCGTAATCGAGTTGCGCATCTTCAAGCGCTTTTTTGACCTCGGGAGTCAAGGTCAGAAGATCAAAATGCGCTTCAACCACGGCTTTTTGCGTATCGTGACGCACCATGGAAATATCGGCACGGTTACCTAAAGCAAGTCCCAACGCATCAATGATAATGGATTTACCTGCGCCGGTTTCTCCTGTCAGCATGGACAGGCCGCGGCCCAATTCGACTTCGACATTCTCGATGATAGCTATGTTATTGACGCTGAGTTTTTGAAGCATGAAGTTTTGTGTTGTTGAGAATGGTCTCGGCCATTCCTGTTCTGTTATTATATTTCCCCGGAACGATCACAACCGTTCCCTAAATTTCAATTTATCTATTCAGTTTACGTGAACACTGTTTAGCAAGGTTCACCATTCATTGCTCGCTGTTCTGCCCTTGATCCTTATCTTGATCTCGATCCTCAGCCTGTCCCGTTCTTAGTTCTTCCAGGGTTTGCGGTTGTTCAACATGGGCAAAGAGTTCGTCCAGTTCCCGGGTCCTGGGAAGGTCAGCCGGTGATGCCAGTCCGAAGTAACGTAAAAATTCTTCAGTCGTCACATATAGCAGAGGGCGTCCCGGTGCATCAGATCGTCCCGATACGGTAATTAGTTCGCGTTCCAGCAAGGTATTTAGCACGGCGGAGCAGTTTACGCCGCGCACTCGCTCGATCTCGGGTTTGCTTATCGGTTGTTTGTAAGCGATCACAGCCAGGGTTTCAAGTGCCGCATAGGTCAGACGCGCTCTGACGTTTCGGTTAATATAGTTTCTGATCACATTCTCGTATTGGTTCAAGGTCACGATCTGATAACCTTTTCCAACTGGCATGATATAAAAGCCATGCTGATTCGCTTTATAGCGTTCATTCAATTCATCGACCGTTGCGTCAAGATCGATCTTGTGCCCGTCGTCGAGACATTCTTTCAGGCGTTCAGGTGTCAGTGGAACGTCTGTTGCAATGAGCAGAGCTTCAACGAGCTGCATGTCAATCAAGGATGCCTTTTCGTTCACGTCATTCTCCCGGTTCTCGTTGTTCGATCACAAAGTCGTCGAAGGTATTTGCCTGTATGACACGGATCAAACGGTTCTTCATCATATCAAGAATAGCCATTACCGTTAAGACCAGCATGATCTTGCTTTTTATATCCTTGATCAGGCTGGAAAAATTTATTTTCGGACTCTTGTGCAGATGCGTATAAATGTAATCGATCCGCTCACCGATACTGGAGGTTTCGATATCAACCTCGTGCGGATCGGGATTCTTGGGCATACGATCCAAGGCCTGTTTATAGGCATTCAGGATGTCAAAAAGAGAAATATGGCTGAGCGCGTCTTCAGGGACAAGGTCGTGATCGATGTAATCCCAGCTGGGTTTGCGCGGGAATTCACCGGCATGCCGGGCTTCCAGTTTCTGAAGCTCACCGCCGATCTCTTTAAAGTACTGATATTCCAGCAGTCGCTGCACCAGTTCATTGCGCGGATCTTCGATCTCGTCGTTCTCTATGCCTTCCTTAATTCGGGGTATCAGCATTTTGGCCTTGATGCGCATGAGCATGGCCGCCATATCGACGAACTCTCCGGCTAACTGTAAATTGAGAGTGGTCATCATGTCCAGATACTCGAGATAATCCCTGGTAACTTTCGTGATGGGAATATCGTAAATATTGATCTCGTCCCGCTTGATAAAATATAAAAGCAGGTCGACCGGACCCTCGAAAATATCCAAATGGATCTTATAGCTCATAAACGCTTTTAACCCTTTTTACATCTTATAAAAATACGATTTTTTCGGGAGGAAT
>CAYVLJ010000046.1:0-14613 GCA_964452375.1 uncultured bacterium
CTGCCTTCTGCCTACTGTTTACTTCAATCTTAAAATCGGGTAATTGATCTATATTTTTATGGTATCATAATGTTCTAAAATAATAAAATAAAGATTATCACTTGTCGTAATATTTATTTTAATGTATTATTATGCACTATTAATAAGAGGAGTATTTATACCATGAAACGTTTTCACAAAAGGTTGCCAGTAGTCTTTTTTTTATTATCATTAATTTTTGTTTTTCTTTTTGGGGCTGAGAGATATAAGTGGATCACGGTTGGTTCTCTACAAAACTTCTATTACGATACGGGAACAGAATTGGAGGAGGTTGTTTATGGACAACAGCAATGGGGCTATACTTGGGATGCTTTCTATCGGGATCAGGACATGCAAACTGCAAAAGGCATGTGGATAGGTGCAAAAGATTATTATGATCCGGTAATGGAAACGACTTATTTATACAAAGTTGTTCATAATGGACCAAGAACTGTTTCAGGTGGTGATTCGTCTCAATTTATACCATTTGAATTTAGAATGATCGCTCCGATGGATCATCCGGAAGTTTATGTTAAAGGGAATTTAGCTTGCGATATGATAAATGGAGATTTTGATAAAATCGATGATATTGATGAGATAGATCGAGATCTTCCAATGGATCGGCTTATATACAATAAAGTGAACACATCGATGGGTCTTTCCTTCACACGAAAAGTTAGCGCAATATCACAGAAAAATTATGATAACATTCATATTATCGAATATGAATTCGAAAATACCGGTATCTATGATGCAGATGGCAACATTTATACTCAAATATTAGAAGACGTTTATTTTCAATGGCAATGGCAGGATGCAATTTCACAGGAAGGTTGCTGGAACGGTGCATATACCGCCCTGCATAAACATTGGATATCTACTTCCGTTCGTGATGTTCGCTGGGGATACAGTATGATGTATGATGTAATAGGTGACGATCAGGATAATCCGACAACCGTTTCGCCCTATGAAGATATGACCGGTTTGGATGCTTTGGATAATGAAGGCAATTGGATGCGTGGTTATATATCCTGGATGGGTAAATGGGATGATTTTGGATATGATAATATCGGATCTCCCAATGTTGTTGGAATTTCCCATAATGACCTGCCTGCATTGAATGACGGAAGATTGGGAGCAGCTCAATACAAAGGCGTTGTAGTAATTCATGCTGATAAATCAACTTCAGATCATAATAATGACCTGTCGCAACCAAGATCAAATTCTTATATAAACAGAAACAGTTTCCATAATTTTACTTCGGGATTAGATCAATATGATACAACGGCCATGAGAGTCAAATATAATGATTTTCTAGCAAATGGAAATATGGGAAGTCATGCTGAACAAGTATGGCAAACAACGAACGGTGATGCCGGTGATTACTCTCAAAATACTTCTGCAGCAGGTTATTGTCAGGTGCTGGCTTTTGGGCCCTATGACATAGCGCCGGGTGAAAAGATCAAGATTGTATACGCGGAATGTGCCGATGGAATTGGACATGACTACGGATATGAGATCGGTAAAAAATGGATGCAAGCGCGAAACGGTAATACCCTGACAGTAATTGATCCAAATAATCCTACAGGTACCATGACAATCAATTCATCAAATTGCGATAATTGGAAAGATGCCATGGTATACAGTGGACGGGATTCTCTGGTGAATACATTCAGAAATGCCATCAATATTTATAAAAATAATTTTGATATTCCCAAAGCACCACCACCACCGGAAAGAGTAGACATCACATCTACCAAAAATGGTATAAACATTACTTGGGAAGCAGAAAACTCTTTGTCGAATCCTTATTTTGATGGTTTTAGGATCTATCGGACCAAATCAGCAAAAGATTCAGTATATGAAAAAATACTGGATTGCAGCTATTCTGACGATAATATCAATGATTTCAAAAAACCGGACACATATGAAACGTACGAATTTATAGATACCTTAACTTTGCCGGGAGAAAAATATTATTATTATATTGTGTCATATGATGACGGTACAAGTAATGATATATATCCGGGTGTCCCCTTGGAAAGCAGTCCTTTTTATACCAGAACAAATATACCGGTTTCCCCCTCTTACACCGATGCTATTGCGCCCACCCAGGGTGATGGAACGAAAGCAGATCCTTATCATATTGAAAATATTAATAATTTATACTGGATGTTCCAGCACCCCGAAGAATGTGATAAGTATTATATCCAAACACAGGATATTGATGCATCTGAAACATGGGAATGGATCGGTGATTCAGGTTGGTATCCTATTCCTGAGTTTTCAGGCGTATATGATGGGCAGGGATTCAGTATTGACAGTCTATATATTGATCGTGGCGATACAGATTATATCGGTTTATTTGCTTCTATCAATAATGCAGAAGTGCGAAATCTCGGTTTAACGAACGTAAATATTTTTGGCGAAAATTATGCCGGTGCCTTGGCATGCAGCGTCAGCGCATCGATAATTGAAAATTGTTATTCAACCGGCAATATTCATGGGAGCAACTATACCGGTGGATTAATTGGTTATAATTCCATTAGCTTAATAATTAATTGTTACAGTCGATGTAATGTCGAAGGTGAATCGATGATTGGAGGTTTAATAGGTAATAATAATAATGCTGTTAATAATTGCTATAGTACGGGAATTATAACGGGGACTACTTATACGGGAGGTCTGATCGGAAAAAACAGTGGCAATGTAAAACATTGTTTTTGGGATACTGAAACTTCCGGACAAAGCAATTCCGAAGGCGGAACGGGAAAAACCAGTATTGAGATGAAAGATCCGCTTACCTATGCTGTAGTAGGATGGAATTTCTCTGATATCTGGACAATTGAAAGTTCCATTAATGATGGATATCCTGTCCTGCTGGCAAGCTTACAGGATCAACCGATCAAGATAGTTGGAATTGATCATATTACAAAAAATTCTGCGGTTATTTATATCGATAATATTCAAAATGCCACTGAGTTCGGCATTTGCTGGAACAGTTCCGGCGATCCCGATTTACGATATAATTCAGTCAATAACGCTTCCGGGAAAATAACTCAAGATACATCCGGAATATATTCGACCACTGTCGAATCGCTGAATGAAAACACTATCTATTATGTCCGAAGTTTTGTTCAAGATAATTCGAATGTCACATACGGTAATGTTCATATTTTCAGAACCAGTGTTTTTACGGGATCAGGATCTGAAGACGATCCCTGTGAGATCTCAACGTTGGATCAATTACAATGGATCGGTGACCATCCGGATTATTGGAATAAACATTTTATCCAGATTAATGATATTGACGCCTCATCTACAATGACTTGGAATGACGGAAAAGGATGGTTACCCATAGGGATTTATAACGGTTATCTGGCTTCTATACCTTTTTCGGGTAATTATAACGGACAAGGATATGTTATCAGAAATCTGTTTATTAACAGTGATTCTGAGAATTATCTTGGATTATTTGGGTATACCGACAGCTGCCAAATCTCAAATCTTACTCTTGAAGATATCTCTGTAAAAGGAGATAAATGGGTCGGCGGTTTGATTGGCGAAAACAATAATAGCGATATTATCAATTGCCATTGTTCAGGATCGGTCAACGGCAATAATTATACCGGAGGATTGCTCGGTTTTAACTCCGAATCTACTATCATGAGTTGTTCTTATCAAGATACGGTCACAGGATACGATTATACAGGGGGTTTGATCGGAAGAAATGTCGATTCGGATATATTGGATTGCTACAGTTCAGCTAATATCAACGGACATTTAAGGGTTGGAGGCCTAATAGGCTGGTGTTCAAGTTCGTTAGTCAAAGACTGTTACAATGTTGGACAAATCGATGCATTGATATATGCCGGCGGATTAATAGGATACAGTTACAAAACAAATATAATCAACACCTATTCCACCGGGAGCATAAGCGGCGGTCGCGATCTGGGCGGGTTGATCGGTTATAATTACACGTCAACAGTCACCGGCAGCTTTTGGGACATTGAAAGTTCAGGGATCAGCAGAAGCAGTGGAGGAACCGGAAAAACAAGTTCCTCGATGAAATTAGAAAGCACCTATACAGATTCCGGATGGAATTTTACCGACACATGGATGATAGATGCGGAATATAATAATGGATATCCGACATTAAAGTGGCAGGTTTACGGAGTGGGAATTGATGAAACTATGATACCTCAAACATCACTCTTGGATCAAAATTACCCCAATCCTTTTAATCCTACGACAACTATCGGCTATGATCTTTCAAAAATGAGTAATATCGAATTGGTTATCTATGATATCGCCGGCAGAAAAGTCAAGACCTTGTTTACAGGAAATAAGTGTGCCGGTCATCATAAAATAATTTGGGATGCTTCGAATCTGAGCTCAGGCGTATATTTTTATCGATTAAAAACAGATAATTATATTGAAACAAAGAAAATGGTATTTATGAAATAATAAGTAATGAGTAACGATAAACTAGAAACAAGAAATGAGAATCTGATTCTCTCTATTCCTTACTCCCACTGCTTACAGTTTACTGCCTACTGCCTGCTATACCTATAGTTCCATCTGTGACGAAAAACTCTGTTTGAATATGGGATCATTCATTTGATCATCCGTATTGATCAGCGATAGATAGTATGGTGTGATCAACAATGCCGATGACCGTACTTTTGCTGAGGTAATTTATGATAAATAAAAAAGAGCAACACGAAATATTACCTGTAATTGCCGTTTATTGCTCATTCCGTAATATCCAACAATTATGAATAATTTGATTTCCTGAAATTAATTAAATTAACTTATGATTATTTAATGGATTCGTATTCAAATGTGTATTTCTGAAAATCCCCGGTGGAAAAAGTCCATATGATTTCGTTTAATAATTCTGCATCATCATATATAAATGACGGTTCGGCATTAAAATCATCCTCGCCATGAAAAACACCACTTGAGATCTTATCTAATCTGTCAAAATGATAATCTATGGTGCCGTTCAACCATCCATCGAAATTTTTTAAATACGTTTTAAACAACCGTCCCTCTTTGTAATAAGCGTGTGATTCAAATGCCGTCAAGGTGTCATCCCTATAAAATTCACGTATGATCAAGCGATCCCTATCATCATAAATATAGGAAAAATAGCCGGTGCTGCCATCTGAGTAAAGTCGTTTGGATGTTTCCAGATTGCCTTTTTTCTTATAATTGAATGTAGTGCTCGTTTTTAAGCCGTCAGAACGCACAAATTCTTTTTTCTCAAGTAAATTGTCATCATTGTAATAATAATAGGATGGGCCCCCGATCTCGTTATTGTAAGTATAGGTTTCCTTGCTGATACGATATGTACCGAGATTGTTAAAATACGGACTGGAATAATATTGTTTTTTCATATTTATTTTTACGTATTCATGCTCGAAGGTCTGTTCCCATCTCCCTTGAAAATCCCAGTGCTCCCGGATCAAATTTCCGATGTCATCGTATTCATAACTTATCACACATCCGAGTTCACCCTCTACTCTGATCTCCCCCTTTACCAATTGATTCTTCTCATAAAAATACTTGACGTTACCGTTAAGCCATCCTTTATAACGATCATAGCGGGCTTCGATCAATTTATTCTTTTCATATTTATACTCTGCCGAACCGGCCACATCGTCAGAACGATAAAAATATTCCTTGATCTTGTTTCCCTTTTTATCATAAATGAACAATTCATTGCTATGAAGGCTATCGGAGAATTCCCTGAATGCACCGCACAAATTACCTTTGCTGTCGTGAGTATAGTAATTTATTGACCATCTTTCACCGTTGTCCAAGGTCCAAAAGGTTTTAAAGAGCAAACCTTCATCATCGTACATGTAATAAGTTCTGGCAATTTCTCCGCTGGCATTGCGGTAATACGATCTGTCGACACGGTATCCTTTAACCGCATGACCGAACGGCTGTGCAAAAACACTGCATGTCAACAGAAAAGCAATAGTGATTATTTTGATCTTCATGATATCACCACCTTCTTTTCACTATTCCCATTAACGGGACAAAGCATAAAATAACGCGGATTTATTATCTTATTCCAAAAGCACCGTCTTATTTTATAATGTAAAATAATTTATTTGATTATTCCGGAAATAACAAAATATCATTTTATTATTCCCGATCATTTATAGACTGATCATTAATTACCTACAATTCCATCTGCGATGGAAAGCCTTCATCGAACAATGGCATTGATATCTGTCGGGGATAATCCTCAAAGATCAGGGCTTTGCGCCATCTTACCCATTTATCCTTGCCTGTCTGCCAGTCTTTTTTTACGGACGTTGCAGCCTGCCATGTATCATCACTGGCAATGATGGTTTTTCCGTCAGGGGTGGCATATTCCAGATAAATATTTGCCGAGCTGGGACGATTTGATCTGTAAGCCTGAACTTTAACGGCGATCGTATTGATGCCTTCCTGCAGTAACTTGGAAACATCCCAATATCCAACCTGCCGTTTCACCGCCAACAGGGATCCGGATTTAGCTGAAGCCACAAATCCTGCTTTCTTTCCGTTGAGATACACTTCGGCAGCTTCGTTGGCAACGACCTGCAACCAAGCGGATTTTAACTCTGAAAGATTTTCAATTTCAAACTGTTTACGCAAATAAGCCGGCGGCGTTTCTTTTCTTTCTTTATATGCTTTCGCAGCTATCCATTTTGACGGGATTTCCTGGTCGATATCATAAATGCCGTTTTCCAGGGATTCTTTTGCTTTGCTAATGTATGCAGCCCCTTGCCGGATCTCGTTCATCAATCTCTCTAGGTTAGCCGGACGATTGGTCCGCAGCCAAAGTTCCCGGTAGACCTTTTCCAGATCCGCGATCTCAGTGATCAACCAATTGCATTCGTCAATGAATTGCTGTTTTTTCTCATTCGATATCTTATCCGTATAACCGTTTTCTGTATAAAAATCCAGGTTTTGTTTCAATGCTGTCTTTCTTCCGGTCACAATGGCGAATCGTGCGCCGACTTCGAAATAATCGAGTTTATCTTTATTGCGGATATTTTTCTGACGCAATTGATCGATCAATTCCAAGGTCAGCTGACCGCTCGGGATCAGCCGGGCAGATGAAAACAATCGGGTCCTTCGATTATTTTTAACGGGTAAAAATGGATTCCCATAGATGTATCTCAGATCGGTATTGTTCGGGATCTGATTCGAAACAAGGAACAATGCTTCCATGCTAACACAGTCCGTTCCGAAATATTGTTTGATGAAACGCTGCCTGATCGTTTCGCCGTCCATATCTGATGGATTCCAGCTGGATTCAGCACCAAATGCATAACCCATATAGTTCATTTCACGGAAATTCATGCCGCCGTAATCGCCCCAACTCGAATTGATCGAACCAAGGGCTCCTTTTAAATATCCTTCATAATTGATATTGGATATATTGATCCATGAGTTGGTGAAATTGGGAATGTTCTGACGCCAATTGTGAATGCCCGGCGAGACCAGGAAAGGAAATCCGGCATTCTTGAATTTTTGGATCGAGGGATAATGATCGGCCGGACGGTAATGCCAGTCAACGATAATAATATCTTTTGGGATCATATCCATGATCTCGGGATATGCAAGAATAATATCTCCGTACATCAGGACCCTTTTCCCTTGTGAAGTCACCTTATCATAGACCTTGTTGTAATGGTCCGCATGAACGCGTGCCGTCCCAACTTTCTTGACTAATTCCCTGGTTGCTCCATATCCGACATCCCGCGATTCATCGCAGCCGATATGGAAATAATCGCTTTCAAATTGCGGAACGACCTCATCCAGCATATTGAAAAGGAAGCGGTCGGTCTCTTCATCTATACTGTTCAACGATGCAGCTCCCGGGTATTCGGCATATTGCATGAAGTTCGGATCTGACAGAATATTTTCATAGTGACCCAGTGTTTGAAAGATCGGGATGACTTCCACAAAATACTGTTCGGCGATTTCCTGCAGCTCAGCAATGTCCTCCTTGGAAAGCGCACCGCGGCCCTTACCAATTTCCGGGTATCGATCCAATTGAACGAGGTCTTCCATATAAGGCATGTAGATATTTTGTTTATACTCACCTAAAAAGCGCAGAATGGTCTCAAAATTATCCATTGTGGAAACCTGGCCGCGGCTGAAATCATCGGAGATCCCGCGCCATGTCATATCAGGATAATCCAGGATCTTAAGTGTTGGGATCGTGCTGCCATCGGAAGCTTTGACTAACTGGGTCAAAGACATCAATCCATAGAAAAGGCCCTTGTCCGAACCGGATCGTATACGGATCTTCTCCGGCAATATTTCCAAAGAATAGGCCTCGGAAAGCTGTTCTTTACTTAAATTATCAATTGAAAAATCATCCTTTTTTTCAAGAATGATCATTATGGCTTTTTCGGAGTTTGCATCCGCTATTTCAGAAAGTGTTTCAGATAAGATCTCCCGACCTTTTTCAAAGTTCTGGGGATCTCCCGCAAGTTCAAGATCAAGCTTGGGGCTTAAATGAAATTCTTGCCCGGTAAGTTCGACCAGTTGAGGTGTTGGGATAATGCCCACGGTAGCGGCAAAGGCAAACCGGCAGATGATAAGAATGACCCATATTGATTTTTTCATGTGTATGTTAACCCTTTCCTGATGCTTAGTGTTATTTTTAGATACCAATATAATAAATTATTTTGCGGCAATCTCCAAATAATACTCGAAATCAGAAGCCAGAAGGCAGCAGGCACTTGTCGCTGACAAAAGATCGGTTATAGAATTTTTACTTATTGAGTACTATCTCTTGACTATTGTTAATCCGCAACACACCAGGAAAAAAACAATGGAAATAAAAAAAAGCTCTCGAGAACGAGAGCTTTATAAGATTTGATCTTAGTTTACCAGCTTTTACGAGCGGGACGTTCTTCACGAGGACGTGCAAGATTCACTTTCAAATTGCGACCCTGCAGGTCAGCGCCATTCAATTCATCAATTGCTGTTTGGCCGTCTGCATCATTTTCCATTTCGACAAATGCGAAACCTTTTGATTTTCCGGTCATTTTGTCCATAATAACGTTAACTTTCGTAACGGTACCGTGTTCGCCAAAAAGATCGCGCAGATCATTTTCAGAGACTTCGTAAGTCAAATTTCCTACATAGATGTTCATATCTATTCCTTATTCAGTGCGTAAAGTTCATATTCGCTATCATATGATCTACGCACGTAATCATTCGACAGCAGGACGACATTCATTGCCAATTTATATAGAGGGTGAAATGATCTTATCTATACAACATATCCTTAGGTCGGACTATACAGGTATAAAAGTCTAATTCCAAGACAATTATATCGAAAAGTGAAAATAATTTTTTGATGATCTGTGACCTGTAACCGGTAATCTGGAGTCAGTAGGCAGAAGCCAGAAGCCAGAAGCCAGGAGGTATAAAAATAGTTTGAAGGTTACACCTGATTATAAAACTATGATCAACAATCTGCAGTCTGCAATCAATTGATTATCCCAAAGGTCTGCTTTTGATATTGGTTATTGGAGTTTGGTATTAATCTCTTTATATGCTAGCCGATCTGTCCGCCGAAGAGCGAAGGTGGTAGCGAAGGAGGCTCTCCTCCTCTCCACTTCACTAACTCTCACCTTCTCCTCCTCTCCAAAGTAGGTGTGGCAAAGGCCCTATACATAATAAGTCTTGACTTTTTATAAGATCTTTATTTAGTATCATGTCAGTTTATATAATATCATATCCAAAAAAAGGAGCATTAATAATGATAGCAATTCTATTACAAATCATCTATTACAGCAGATATATTCAATAAAATTTTAATATAATTCTTTTTGTATTTCAACCATAAATACGTATATTTTCGCAGATAAGGATATTATTGAATATAATAGATTTAAAGCGGTGGATGTCATATATTAAAATTGGCAGTTTATACTTAAATATGAATAAATATTAGGAGAAACACATGAAATTAAAGAGCATTATTCTTATTGTTTTATTACTCCAACTTTTATTTGGCGCAAGTGAAAAAATACTTTTTTCATCCAATAAATCAGGTAATTATGATATTTACATCATGAATCCGGATGGAAGCAACGAAGATATTCTTGTTTCAACTTCAAATGAAGAATTATTCCCTGCTTTATCTAACAAGGGTAAATTATTAGCATACAGAAGTGGGAATGGTTCAGAATACAGTTTAAAAATACTGGATCTTGAGACATACACAACCTCAACTATTTTTACCCATTCAAGAATGTTTAGCCCTCTAAGTTTTCTTAATAATGACTCGCTTATTGTGTATTCTGATGATATCAATTCTGAAGAAGTATTGACTGTAAATATTTACGATACGACAATTACTAATCTTACAAATAATTCCGACTCCAGTGATTTTTCTCCGGTTGCAGGAGAAAATTTAATTGTCTATGCTCAGGATTCAGATGGTATGTATTGTGCATTGTGTGTAGAACTTATGTCCATGAATCTCGATGGCAGTAATAAAACGCGTTTAACAAATAACAGCGGTAAAGATAAACCGACGCATATTTTCAATGACAGCTTAATTGTTTACTATTATCAGGGAACTTTGAATGATGCAGATAGGGAATTACGTTTATACGATCTTAGTGATGATTCGATTGTAAATCTTGGATCGGGTGATTTTGGTTACATTTCACCTGACGGTGAAGAAATGCTATTTATTTATAACGATGAAATATATAAAATGGATATAGATGGATCCAATCGAACGCAAATAACAAATTTCGGGGCGGATGTTCATACTGTAGCATGGGTTGAATATGAATTACCAGAAATTCAACTTGCTCTGACTAATACAACGTGTATGCAGACAGATCTTGTTTCAATACCGGTGAATGTCAATTTCCCTGAAAATTCACTTTTTTCTTCGGCAGAAATCCATATCAAAGAATATCAGGAAGCATTTGAGTTTATTGAAATTGATACTGTAGGTACAATGGTCGGAAGTGCCGGCTGGAATCTTGTCGAAAATGATCAAGACTCTCTACTGATCATTGTAAGCGGTGGATCGGAAGATATTATGGGTGAAGGCACATTATTTAATTTGATCTTTCGGGCAACCGGTGAACCAAATAATACTTATTCAGTTGTTATTGATACTGCTATTTTCAATAATGGTGAAAATCCTGTTGAAATGTCCCACGCGTCAATAGAGATTTTACCTAAACCCGTTTATGGTGATGTAAATCAAGATGGGCAGGTCTTAGCTTATGACGGAAGTTTGATTCTTAAATATCTTGTTGGCATGGAAACGCTTGACTATCAGGCAAAAATTAATGCCAATGTAACATTGGACAGCAGTATCAGTGCACTTGACGCATCCGTGATCTATCAATATAGGGCACAGCTCATAGATGAATTACCTGTTGACACAAATGTTATTGATCTGAGAGGAACGGCATCGTTTATATTGGGTGATGCCATAAGATATGATGATATCATTTCAATTCCTATAATGATAGATAATGGTAATAATCTGCTATCAATGGAAGGGATATTTACTTTTGATCAAAGTGAAGTATCATTTAATCAGATAATATGGAATTCAACGCTTGATAATTTCACGATTGAATTGTCAGAAGATAATGGTACTGTAAAATTTGCAGGAGCAGGTTCATTACCTGATGGAGAAAATGGCATATTTGCCATTATTTCTATAAAAATCAAAGATGGAATACAGGATCTTAACTCGATTTTTGAATTTAAGGAAATGAGAACAAATGAAAATGAAATTAAATTAAATTTAGGTTCTGTAGAATTAAGTAGTGTAACAAGTATTGAAGATTCACAAATTCCTGAAAACTTCGTTTTGACTCAAAATTATCCGAATCCCTTTAATCCAAAAACAACGATTGAATATGGAATACCTGAAAAATCAGATGTAGAACTTGCAATAGTAAACCTGATGGGCCGTAAAATAAAACAATGGTCCACTCCAAATCAACAACCGGGTTGGCATAAAGTGATCTGGGATGGGGTAGACATGAATGGGAATAGTGTTTCTACCGGCATTTACATTTACTCAATAAAAGCAGGTAATTTTGTTGATACAAAGAAGATGGTATTTATGAAATAATACTTCTCTAATCCTAATAATACAAAAGCCACTCTTCGGAGTGGCTTTTTTTAGGTCTATGCTGATTGAAGTTTTATTTTAATATCGATTTTTATAGGCAATAGTTATCTTATATGGTCTCCCATAGTATGACTACTCTGAAATAGTCCTGTCAGCTATCCAGATGCGATCATGCTGACACTACAACTGAGTTTTTCTCAATAGCTTGTCTCACCCATCAGTAAAATGACTATCCTGATATGCAATATTCGTGTTCAGTTTTCCATTGTCTCTACGCCTGACTCCTTCTTCTGCAGTATAATTATGATCTGTTCCGACATAAATCGGGTCTTTATCTGTATTTTTTGGTTAGATTAAATTATATCCTTATACTCTCAGATTTTTGGGAAGAAAATCTTCTATCAAGGAACTTTAGATTTGTTTCTTTAAATATTATAATAACCCTAATAGATGTTTTAATGTCAGTCTATGATAATCACAGTAATAATAAGTTCTCAAATAATATTATTATTCACTGCTTGATGATTAATTATTTAAATCTATTTTCCATTTCTTTGAATTTCTCAAAGTATTTATCTTCTTGTTCATCTAGTTTCTTGAAAGCCGCTTCTTCAGCTTTCCTTGCTTTTTCAAAGAATGCTTTTATAAAAGCATCATCATAAAAATCGAATGATTCCCAACCTTTGTCATAACTTTTTCTTTGATGCTCGGGTATAATTATATCATTAGTGTAAAGATGACTTGTATTATTCTTGTTATCCTCTATCTCTTTACGGCTCTTAAATTCTAATTCTGCTCTCAATCGATTTGTAGATTTACTTTCACGCTCTTCATCAATAGCCGTGATCAGATAATAAATAGTTATTTTATTATTTGAAATTGGAACTGATGAATCAATAAATAGCTCATCGTCACTTTGTGCTATATTATCATATTTTTGATCTTGCTCATTCCAACGATAAATATTATATGCTTTCGCTTCGTCAACTCTATCCCATGAAAGATACGGAATATTATTTTTAACAAGGCATTTAGCATTGGTGGGAATTCCCATTTCTTCTTTTGATGTCCATCCACAAGCAATTTCCGAATAATCGCTAGTTATCCTGTTGCCTTGCGCACGAACGGAATAAATATACTTAACATTTTGAAGAACATCATGATCAGTAAAATTATTGTTGTTAACTTGCTTTATAAGTTCAAGTTCCTCAATCTTATTATTTGCCCTGAAAATCTGATAATATTCGGCATTTTTTACTGTTTTCCATTTTAAATCAATATGATCATTATAACTACCTTCACTCGCACATAAATCCAATGGAATTTGCAATTTATCAGACTCTTGTCTTTTTACCTCATCATATGTTACATAAGCTTCAATTATCAGCTCATCAATAATATCATAAGATATGTCGCAATAGCCATTGCTGCCCCATTTAGTGCCCCATGAATTTATTAAAGTAAATATTTTTTCATTATCGTCATAAGCAACTACACACATTCCATGTGAACCGGAACGTTCTCCCGAGATCTCATCATATATCTCATTTTTTAATTTCTTAAAATTTTCGTAAATCCTCATAGCTACTATTACAGGTTGGCCGGATGCAATAGACGAACGAATTGCGTTAATTAAACCATCACCATTTTGTAGTCTTTTATACGAAGTTATTTTAAACTTTTTTGCTTGTTCAATTGCCTTCATATCCGGTTTTTTTGAAATATCTTCCGTATATGGCATAGTTTTAAACGTAGCACACCCCTTATCGCTTAGAATATTAAAAACATCCGGAAAAGTGGACCCTTTGTTTTCGCCATTATTTACGAGATTATATAAAAATGACGGCGAAAATTGATTATCCGGATTATTCGGATCTAATTTAAGCTCAATTGTTTCCTGATAGGTTTTACAAGCATAACCTGCTGCCCAAGAGGCACAACTTCCAATTTTCCCCTGATAACCGGGTATGGGCATATAAGGTGAGAGATCAACTTTATCTGGTAAATTATTATCACTTTTTAATTCATTGCCCTTTGGCTTTTTATTCGCAATCGAATAATATAATTGATCGGGAGTTTTAACAAAACCTGTCTGTCCAAAACAAAATGAAATTATAAAAAGAAATAGAATAATTTTTCTCATAATCTTCCCATCCTCAGCAAATAATCGTATTCTAAAATATTTTACTTCGATACTTTATTAATTTCTACTATTTTGCCATTCTCAATATTAATTACATTCCAGAAAACACCAACTCCTTTTGGAATTTGAATCACTTTCTGCTGAACATTATTGGTATAAATGGTTAGCCTGGCACCGGAACGATAAAACGTATCCAGATCTTTTACATTTCTTTGGGAGTAATTGTGAACATAAATAGAATATTCGGCGTATATCGATCCCCAGCAGCTCCTTGAAGTCGAAGGGATCGAAGCAGTACAATCTTCGC
>CAYVLJ010000047.1:0-14270 GCA_964452375.1 uncultured bacterium
GAACGCCAGCGCTTCCCCATTCCAAGTCGGAAAGATCAAGGACAGGATCAAGATCGTCCGGGAAAAGGTCATGGAAAGCGGTGTGCCTTTCGTTTACAACAATCTTGTTGGCGGACAGGATGAGTTGATCTTTGACGGAAACGGATTTGCGTTAGATGCAAAGGGCAGTTTTGCAGCATTTCTGCCGGCTTCGGAAGAAGCCGTATCCTTTTGTGAATTCAATGACGGTATAACTACGCATCCCCTGCCTGAACCGGTGCCTGATGAAATGCAAACATTAAAAAAGGCTTTATTACTGGGGATCAGAGATTATTTTTATAAAAGCGGGTTTAAAGATGCCGTTGTGGGGCTTAGCGGCGGTATCGATTCGGCCTTGGTTGCCGCATTGGCTGCGGAAGCTTTGGGCAAAGATCATGTCTATGGATTTTCAATGCCGTCAAAATTCTCATCAGGGCACTCTATCTCCGATGCCGAGCAACTTGCAAAAAATCTCGGTATTCATTTTGATATCATCCCGGTCAAACCGATGTATGAGAGCTTTCTAAAATCTCTTGAAGGACAATTTAAAGGTACTGCATTCGGTCTTGCAGAAGAAAACTTGCAAGCCCGCATTCGCGGTACTATTCTGATGTCCATTGCTAACAAGAAAAATGCATTGGTCCTTACCACAGGGAATAAAACCGAAATAGCTTTAGGCTATTGTACACTCTACGGAGACATGTGCGGAGCTTTAGGCCCCATCTCGGACCTAAATAAATTGGATGTTTATCGCTTGTCTCGTTATCTTAACGAGCAATCCGGCTATGATGTGATCCCTCAAAACACATTGGATAAAAAGCCTTCCGCGGAACTCGCTGAAGATCAATACGACCCGTTTGACTATGATATTGTAAGTCCTTTAGTTGATGATCTTCTTGTTAATAAGCCAATAGAGGAATTGATCGAAAAAACAGGCGACGGCGAACTTGTTCATCGTGTCCTAAATATGATCCGTCTTACGGAATATAAACGCTGGCAGGCTGCACCCGGTCTTAGAGTGACATCAAAGGCTTTCGGGCAAGGCAGAAAAATGCCGTTGATCAATCATTTCAAATAATGTGACCCCAATCACAATTCATCAATACTTTACTGAATACGTGGATTTATCCCTTAAAATTTTATAATTTTATGATTATTTGGGGGATGAATGTCTGTTTCGGAATTTCCGGCAATGCGCTACTTATTGTATTTGTGCCCGGGAATCATCATAGGTATGTATCTGGGTGTTTCTCTATTATTTCCCGTACTTTTTTTAGTTTTGACTATTACTCTTATCCTGGTGTTTAAAAAACAGAGAATTTCTACCTTACTGTTTGCCGTTTGTATCTTATTGAGCGGAATGTTGAGAGTTTCGCTTTCCGAACAAGCTTATGAAATGAATCACCGAATTTCTGACGGATATTCCAAGGCTGTCATTCAAGTTATCAAACAAAAAACCAACCCTTATCATATTGAATCTTACACAGTGAAAGCGAAATTAGATGATCGATCGGTAAAAGGCACTTTGTATGCACGCAAAGGTATGCCAATACTTTATCCGGGGAAAAAATATGGCATATCGGATCTAAAATGGGAAAAGATCACCAAAGACCCCAATCCATATGTTTTTAACTATCTTGCTTATGCGAAAACACAGGGCTTGACACACAAGTTCAGCCTTGGTAAGCATGCCGATATCGTAGATCTGGGAACAGGCAATCCAATATTGTTTTTATCGGCAAAGGTCAGAAACGGGATCTCAATTAGATTTCTATCGGTTTTGGGAATTGAAAAAGGCAGTTTGGTCAACGGCTTATTACTGGGTTTAAAATCTGAAATACCCAATTGTATTGCCGACCTTTTCAGACAATTGGGAGTCAGTCATTTACTGGCGGTTTCAGGACTTCATGTGGGATTGATCATGCTGATCCTGTATCAATTGCTTTTAACCTTAAGTATTCCACGCATTCCCCGAGTTTGTATGATAACGTTATTTTTGATATTTTACTGTTTCCTCACAGGAGGATCCCCATCGGTAATCCGTTCATCGCTGATGTCTGTCATGTTGATATTTTCACCGGTATTAAAACGAAAATATATAGCATTGAATGCTGTAGCGGCATCCGCGGTAATTTTGCTGATGATCAATCCCTTCATGATCCGAGATCTTGGATTTCAATTTTCCTATTCGGCTGTATTTGGCATATTGATCGCATATCCAAAGATCCGCATTCTTTTCCCGGTGAAAGACATTAACAAAATATTGAAATATATCCTGGATATGATATCTGTTTCATTTAGCGCCGCTTTATTTACTGCACCGGTGGCGTTGTTTTATTTCAACTCTGTGCAATTGGCTTCCATGTTCCTGAATCTTCTAGTTATCCCTCTGACCTTCTGTGTTATGATCTGTGCATTGTTAACGCTTCCGGGTCTTTTTATAAACACATTTATTTCCGATATCGTACTTCATGCCCTGGACCTGAGCCTTGATGTTTTTATGGGAGTGCTCAGGCTTGCATCAGCTTCGGAGATATGGACTTTTCACGCTTCTTCATATTATAAGGCTTTTATTATGGCTGTATTTTTGATATGCATAATTCTCTTTACCGTTTCAAAGGCAAAACCGAGGTTAATGTTTATAAGCCTGATATCATTATCTTGCCTGAGTTGGTTTTATATCTCATCAAGACCTCAGCTCATTCAGCTTGATCTTAAAAATGGTCAGTCGCTTCTTGTAAGAAAAAAGCGTTCGGCTCTTATCGTCAATACGGGCGGAAAATATTTCAGTTATAACGATCACGACAGGTATATTCAGCCCGTTCTGGACCAATGGGGAATCAATAAGGTCACAGTGATAGTCACCTCCTGGGAAAAAGGCTACAATTCAAATCTTGGTGCGATCAGAAGAAAGTATTCAAAATGTCCCGTATTCATTCCGCTAACAGATGAAGATATTGAACAAAACTATGAAATGACAGGTCATGACACTTTATTTTATATAAACGGGATTAAGGTAAAATTAATACCTGACAGCAGTCATATTGCGATAAATTTTAAATTAGGCAAAGAAGACCTTAATTATAAGAATGATACATTATCCGTCAACCCCCACTGTAATTATCCAAAAAGCTTTACAATATTTAACAAGCGTCTATATAAGCCGGAATAATACTTCCAACTTTAAAAAGAAATATTTATATTTTTTACATGGATAAAATTTGAAAGGAGTAAAATGAAAAAGGTCCTGATATTTTCATTGATCATTTTAATGCTGAGTTCGTGCAGTACATATTACGGAAAATATGAATATGACCGTTATTTCCAGAACAATGAACCCTTCGTAACTGTTGACAGTGAGGAAGAGGCCGCTTCATTCATAGCAAGAAAACTTGCAAGACAATTCAAACGGAGACACCGGGAAACTTTATCTGTTCTGTCCTTTACCGATGAATATGGAGACAGGATCAACCGGGGCGATTTTTTCGCACGAATGGTCATTGCCGAAATGACACGATATCGGAATCCTATTGTCGTTGAGCGTGAATCTCTTTATGAAATAATCAAAGAACGTGAATTGAGCATGACGAATCTTTTGGATAATGAAGGTTATGAATTACAAAAACTGTTACAGGCCGATTATATTCTACACGGTCGCATTTTAAGAGGTAAACATGAGGATATGATCTCGGTTCGCTGTTTCAGAGTTGGAAGCGGAGAAGTAGTATATGCCGCAACTGTAAGCATTGATTATACACCTGAACAGGTGTATATCCCGACATCACCACATCCGCCGACGGTTATTGTGGTTCCGGGTTCATCGGGTAACAATCCTTCACCTCCCTCAAGCGGAAATGATGATAACGATCAAATTGACAAGCCGGATAAAAAGCCATCTGACGGTATTGAAAATAAAGGGAAGATCGATCTGGGCAATAGTAAGAAAAAACCGACCAGCGGACAATATAAAAATAAAGAAAAAGAAAATGCTGAAGAGGTTAAAAAACCAAGTTCAAGCGAAAATAATGAAACTGTCAAGGTGAAAAAACCTTCGGTTAAGAAAGTGAAGCCTGTTAAAAAGGAAACAGTAATAAATAAAGAGATCATTGAAGAAGAACCGAAAAAAGAAGTAGAAGATAATAGTAAAAAGAGCTCGACATCAGGCAGTGTGAAAACAACCATAAAAAAGAAATAGATCATGCAGGGTGAAATTACCTCCCTTCAAAACTTTGATCGGCAGTATTATAAAGAACATGATCTGATAGCAGGTGTGGATGAAGCGGGCAGAGGACCCCTCGCCGGTCCGGTCACTGCTGCAGCTGTCGTGTTCCCTCCGGATGCGTATCATGAATTGATACGGGATTCAAAAAAACTATCTGAAAAGCAAAGAGAAGAAGCATATCAATGGATCACTGATCATGCTGAAGCGTGGAGTGTTCATTCTTTGGGTGTTCAGGCGATAAACAAAACGAATATTCTTCAAGCGGCCTTGACATCGATGGAAAAAGCCGTTGATAAATTGAACCTATCTGATGTTTATATCCTTGTGGACGGCAACCGCCTTCCTTATGAGATCCAGGGAAAGGGAGAAGCGGTGATCGGCGGAGACAGACGATCCTTTCATATAGCCGCGGCATCGATCCTGGCTAAAGTAAGTCGTGACAGAATGATGAGACGCTGGGCGGAGATATACCCGGAATACGGATTTGAAAAACATAAAGGTTACGGTACCGCTCAACATATCAAAGCTATTAATGAATTTTTTCCAACACCGATACCTCGGCGTTATTTTTCGCCTATAAAAACAATGGAATTTCCAGAACATACTTCATCGTCCTTGATCGGACGCTGGGGAGAGAACTGGGCGATCTACTATCTGATCCTGAAAGGATACCATTTTATAGAAAGAAATTACCATGGCGGCACAAAAGGAGAGATAGACATTATAATGAAAAACGGGGAACAGTTTATTATGGTGGAAGTTAAGACTTCGTTCACCCACGACGAATATTCAACTGCTGAAAGAGTTAACGATGAGAAGATCAATAAAATGAGTGAAGCGACCGATAGATACTTTTATGATTTGAAAATGGATGAATATGATGTTAGATTTGATGCGGTAACCGTAAGAGGTAACAATATGTTCGCTCCGCATATTGAGCATTATGAAAATATTATTTTTTAATAAGGAAATAAAAATGATCGATCAGGAAATTAAGAAAACATCAAAGAAAAAGCGCAAAAAAAGAACCTTTGCGACTAAAAAAGAGAAAGTCATCTATGAGATAAAATCATGGACCATTATTATTTTGGCGGTTTGGATCATTCGCACGATGATCTTTTGCAATTATATTATTCCAACAGGATCCATGGAAAATACCATGATGACAGGTACTTTCGTGATCGGTAATCAGCTCCAATACGGGGCTCAAACGCCTCATAAAGTGGCAATCCCTTTTACTCAGATAGGATTTATGTTGCCTCATACGAAATTGCCGGCTATAAAAAAACCGCAGACAGGGGATATCGTGATCTTTGAATATCCCCAGGACAGGATGTTTGACTATGTGAAACGCTGTATCGGAACACCCGGTTCAACGGTCGAAGTAAAAGACAAACAAGTTTATGTGAATGGTATTCCGTTTGAGGATCCTCCCGAAGCGAACATCAATTACCAGGATATCCGTCCCGCATCATATGTTAATCCTTACATATGGCCCACCGGACATGGAAATAAGGATCAATATCCTTCAATTTATATTCCGAAAAAAGGCGATATTATCAACCTTGATAATGCAAACCCTGCTTATGCTTATAACGTACTTCAATTGGAAAAGCAGAAAGTATCTTATCAGTTTGGCAATTGGTATATTAAAGGTAAGCGTGTTCATACTTATAAAGTCAAACAAGATTATTATTTCATGATGGGGGATAATCGCGATAACAGTCTTGACAGTCGCTTTTGGGGATTGGTCCCTTACAGTTATATCAAGGGTAAGCCAACGTCGGTCCAATTCTTGCTTTGGGATAAGACCTGGAAAAAAGTCCTTGTGATCACAGGTATGGTTCTTTTATTGTTCTATGCTTTTTTCTGGGATTACATTAAAGAAAAAAGAAACAAGAAAAAGGAAGAGGAAGAATCTTCCCCGAAAAAATAGTTATTTAATTTTAACCAAAACATTCAATTCTCCGATTTATCGGACTTTTGTTGCTTGAATTCTGAGGTTGCTAATGGAAAAATACGTCGCTCCGCCCTTCCGTATTAAAATGATTGAACCAATCAAACGAACCACAATTGAAGAACGAAAAGAATATCTTAAAAAAGCACATAATAACCTGTTCTTACTACCCAGTGAAGCCGTATTTATTGATTTGCTGACCGACAGCGGTACCGGTGCAATGAGTCACTTCCAATGGGCGGCCTTAATGAGAGGAGATGAATCTTATGCCGGAAGTAAAAGTTTCTACGCTCTAAAAGAGACGGTTACTTCAATTACGGGCTATGAACACATGATCCCCACTCATCAGGGGAGAGGTGCAGAGCAGGTCGTTCTGCCGTTGCTGGCGAATAAACCGGGTATGTACTTTATATCCAACATGCATTTTGATACAACCCGGGCGCATGTTGATCTTGCCGGAGCCACCCCGATAGATTGTGTGGTTGATGAATGTTTTGATATTAATGGCTATTATCCTTTTAAGGGCAATATGAATGTCGCAAAGTGCGAGAATTATATTAAAGATCTGGGAGCTGAGAATATTGCCGGTATCATTATGACCATTACCAACAATTCGGCCGGAGGACAGCCCGTCAGTCTTCAAAATCTTAAAGAAGTTTATGCCCTCAGCCGAAAATACGGTGTAACGCTGATCATAGATGGTGCGCGTTTTGCCGAGAACGCCTATTTTATTCGTCTTCGTGAAAAAGAATTTAAAAACAGGCCCGTTGCAGATATTGCGAAAGAGATCTTTAAATATGCAGATATCTTTATGATGAGCGCCAAAAAGGATGGTTTGGTCAATATTGGAGGATTCATAGCAATTAAAGATGATGAAGAATTTTTCAGACAATGCCAGGCAAGGGCAGTGCCCTATGAAGGATTCCCAACATATGGAGGGCTGGCCGGCCGGGACATGGAGGCTTTAGCCGTCGGACTAAGAGAAGGAATTGAAGAAGATTATCTCCAGCATCGCCTGGATCAGGTGAGATATCTTTGTGATAAACTTAATGAAGCGGATGTTCCGGTTCAATATCCTGCAGGAGGCCATGCGGTTTTTGTTGATTGTAAAAGCATGTGTCCCCATATTCATTTTGATCAATTTCCCGCACAAGCCGTTTGCAACGAAGTTTATCTTGAAGCGGGGGTCAGAACGGTAGAAGTCGGTTCCATGCTAATGGGAAGAGATGCCAAGACCGGTGAAAATCTGGAAAGTCCCTTTGAATGGATGAGGTTGGCTATCCCACGAAGAACATATACTTATGCACACTTGGATATGGTGGCAAATGCCGTTATAAATGTTTATCAAAAGCGTGATAAATTGAAAGGTGTGGCTTTTGAATATGAACCCAAGATCCTGCGTCATTTTATGGCCAGATTAAAATATATCTAATGATCTTTTGCCTCTAATCAATATATCGGTGTTGTTTAAAATAAACTGCGCAATATAATGCATTGTAAATATTAATCTTGGATTTTGGAATGATTTTTTAAATAAATGTGATAATTGGTTGCATTTCAATTATATATATTATATCTTGTATGTGCAAATAGGGGTATTGTTTTGATTAAACATGTAATAATAAGATAGGGAGATACAAAATGAAGAAAATTATGCTATTGATTGCAGCTTTTGCAGTTATCATTTCTACTGCATTTGCCGCTACCGGCACCATCCATATCGTATTTGACAATGGTCAAATTGTTGAAGATGCCGGTAATGCCTACTATGAGTTTGATGTAAAAGCATATATATCAGAAGGCAATGAAGTACTTGGTGCCGGTATGATCTATGTGGAATATCCCGTCTCGGTTTTTGGAGAAGTGGCTATCTGGAACAATGTTGTAACAGCTGAAAAAACAGGTATACTTGCAGGAACGATCCCGGAAGTGGAGATCTATCTTTATGATATCATTGAAAATGATACTTATACAGATGTTTTTGCAATCACATTTGAATCAACATATATGGGAAATGCAAATTATAAGGAATTCTATTCCGAGATCTCAAATGATCCTCTTGCTCCTTCCGATCTCATGCATATCAGTATGCTTGCATCCAATTACGGAACCGGTTATGTAAGTTATCCGGGTTATATTGCAGGTATTGACAATGTATTCTACAATTATGAATTCGAAAACTTTTCAGGTGGATTAAATATTACTGAAGCCAGTGAAGAAGTACTCTATGAAGACCCTGATCCCGATCCTGTAGGATCCCTTGAATGGAAAAGTTTTACAGCCGGTTGGAAAAAGAATGTTATCGAACTTAAATGGTCCACAAGATATGAAGTCGATATCGTCGGTTATGTTGTGAAGAGATCTGAAAATGGCGGCGAAGCTGTTGAGATCGCCAGTTATGAAACCGACCCGACATTAGTTGCAGTCGGCGATGTTGTTTCAAGATACGAATATAACGATGCAAGCGCTATGGCACGTTCAGCTTACACTTATACTATTGAAGCTATTGATATCGTAGGTGCTGCAATACCTTCAGCTTCTGTGGAAGTTTTGGGCGAAGCCATTGTTGAAGAATCTTATCCCAATCCGTTCAATCCGAGTTTTGTTGTTCCTTTTGAACTTTTCACATCCCAGGATGTCAACATCAAGCTTTATGATATGACAGGCCGGGTGGTTAGGAATGTTGTCAATAGTACACACGGAGCAGGACACTACGAATATCATGTCAATTGCAGTGATCTTAGCAGTGGTGTTTATTTCTTGAGAACGGTCATTGACAATAATGTAAATACTCAAAAAATGTTATTGGTCAAATAATAAAAAAATAAGAGAGAGACGAAAAAGACCCCTCGATAAGAGGGGTTTTTTATTGAAAAAAAATAAAAGCATGAAAATAAATATAAAAATCAATCCATTCGTTTCATTTTTGCAATAAAGAACCCGTCACTTTGATAGTGGTGTGGAAGGATCTGTAGGTATTTTCCATTTGTCTCGTTGATCCTTATAGCCTGCTCTTGAAGATCCTTAAAAACCGAAACCAGTTTAAAATTGGGATGTTTTTGCAGGAAACTATCTACTTGGATATTGTTTTCTTCGGGGATGATCGAACATGTCGCATAGACAAGATAACCGCCTTTTTTGACCAAGTGATGATTAACTTCCAGAATGTTACGTTGTTCGTTGATATAAAAATCCAGCCGTTTTTGTGTCAGTTCCCATTTCCTGTCAGGATGTCTTCCGTATACACCCGATCCCGAACACGGGGCATCGATCAGCAGAATATCGGCTTGTGCTTTATATTTTTTTTGAACTTGATCAATTGGTGTCAACTGAATATTCCTGATGCCAAGTCTTTTGGCTCTCAGTATCAGCTCTTTTAGTCGATCGGGGTACTTGTCGGTTGCGATCAATGAACGGCTGTCACCCTGAAGTGCTGCCAAATGAAGTGTCTTTCCTCCGGCCCCCGCACAAAGATCAATAACAAGATCATTTTTTCCGGGATTACAAATATATCCAACCAATTGAGAACTTTCGTCCTGCAGGTCGAAATAACCCTTCTTGTATGCGGAATGTTGACTGAGATTGACATACTTTTCCAAACGAAGAGCTTCAGGCGAAAGGATCCCGAGTTTAAAGGGAAGATCTTCGATCTTGCGCATTAGATCAGGTGTGGTGATCTTAAAGAGATTCGTCCTTAAATGAACACCCGGAGATTCAAGCATCTCCTGCAAACATTTCATCAGTTCATCAGGTTTATAATGATCTTTAATATGCTCCCATACAAGTGACGGCAAAGACCAGCGTATATCCGGTTCATCGGGATATATATCCTGATATTCATGATTTTCAAAACAGCCTGCCAGCGTATCTTTTAGTTTAAAGGCCGTGTTTTCATGACCTTCGGGATAAAGTCGCTTGTAAGCATGGACAGTTAATATTTCCGGACTTATATTTTCTTTTGAAATAACTTCAATCTGCCAGACATACAAACGGAGATTCCTGATCATATTGAAAACCAGTTCTTCAATAAACCTTCTGTCTTTAGAGCCAAGGTATCTGCGGTCCGCAAAATATTTTCTTTTGATCTTATCTGCAGCTCTGATAGACAATTCCTTATGATACCATAAGGAAAAAAGTTCACTGGTATGTGATAATAGAAACGGTATGTTTTTCATTATTTTAAGTACACGAATTTTTTGTTTATTTGGTTATGAGTGCTGCTTAGCCGATAAATATAGACACCTGAAGGCAAACCTTTAAGCTCAAGAGATAAATTATGATCCCCGGATCCAAGGTATGTGTTCAATGGTGTTGTGATCAACTCGCCTCTGAGATTATATATGTCTAAACGGATCCGGTCATCATACGGGATGTAAAAATTTACTCTCGTATTACTGTTGAAGGGATTGGGATAGTTTTGGGAAAGACGAATATCTGTAGGCAAAGTATAATTGCTTTGCGTTCCTACGACAGAGCTTTTTTTAATCCTCAAATCATCCAGGTATATCCTTCCGGTATAAGGGGCGATTTGGTCGGTTGAACCGGGCCTCAACTTTATATAGATCTTCTGCACTCTTACCGGTGGTATAGCCGAATTAAGGATCTCAAGCGGACATCCGCAGGTTCCACGGGAATTGGTCCATTCCGTTGGACGAGGTTTCATGTAAAGAGTATATGGAGAGCCTTTTCCGTCTTTACAATAAACTCTAAGATCATATTCTTTTTCATCCGTAATAATATCAATTAAGATCGAGTCTGCATGATGGTTGATGTAAATATTCTTGTAAATATATGCGATAGCTGTCGAGCCGCCGTATTCGTAGTCTAATGCAAGCATAGTATCCAAACCTTCTGAAGCCAAAGAAAGCGATGAACTATCCATATTCAAATAATAGGATTGTAAAACAAAACCTGCAGTATCTGTAAAATCTTCAACCGTATAAATAGAAGGGTCTTCAAGGATCCTCACGTTAACCGTATCGGCTTTTCCATCCAGTTCTGCAATGATCATCCCATCTTCTGAAGCCGATCCTGTAAATAGATTCCCGTTAATGTTTCCGTATGATCCGGTGTAAGACCATGATATGCAGCTTGGATCGGCGATGATAGCAATACCTTCAGGATCAGCGGTATGATATGAAAGCTTTATTTCCTCATCTGGATAAAGCAGATAATCATGATGATCGAAATTGAACGTTTCAACTTCCGGTGAAGATGTCTGCTTTATACAATATCTCGGATTTTCATTTAAAGTCAAAGTAATACTGTCATTAGCGGTCATATGATACTCAACAGTATCCCCGTACATATTCTCTATTCTAAGATAATCGGTGCCGGTATGATACTTGATATTTTTGGTGCCGCTGTATATCCAGCCGATAGAAAGCGTGTCAAAATAAGTTAAAAAGTATATATCATTCTCGATCTTCGAATCTACAGGTCTTTGGGCACGGGTTTCTGAAATGTATTGCTTTAATGCCAAATAGGATAATTTGGGCTCTTTGTCAAATTCAAGCAATCCGAAATTATGTTCGGGTTCGGTCAATACCGTACCGTCATTTTTCAGATCATAATAGATCGCGGACCTCACTTGCGGGTCCGTTTGACATATCAGGAACATTCTGTTAATATATTGGGCTTGCCTTTCCAATGTGATATTCGGCCATCCGTCATGTGTCGGGTATCCGAATTCGCTCAGATAAATTGGTTTTTCACCCACATAAGATTTAACACTGTTAAGATACGAGATCAATTCATTTTCAGGGCGGTAAGCGATTTGATATAAATGGAATGAAACCGCATCCATATAATCACCACCCCCGGCGGCAAAAACATCACGAATAAAATCGAGTCCCTCAATATATGGTGCGGGATTTCCAATTGCCGGAGATGTTGCGCAGCCGATCACGATTGTACTGGTGTCAACCGCTTTGATCGAATCATAGGCTGTTTGCAATAAGGCCGTATAATCATTTGCGTTAGGCTGAGGCGTCCAGAACAAAACACCGTGATTCGGTTCGTTCCAAATTTCGTAATGCTTAACGCCCAGAGGGGAAAAATGCTGTACAACGGCTTGACAATATTTTGCATATGCCACCCTGTTGACTTCATCCGTAACACCGGAACCGGCGCTTGGAGCATAGAGCGTATTATTATAATTGAGGATCATATATATGTCGATATCTCTTGAAAGAGCGGAACGTACATATTGATCGACTTGCCCGGGTATAACGTAAACACCGCTGTCTTTTTCTACTTCCGACCACAGGCATTCATCACGGATCATTTCGATACCGGCTGCTTTGATCATATCCAACTGCTGTTCAACGGATGTGGAATCCATATCATAACGCCAGAACTGACCAAAATGCGTCTGAACTCCGAAAAACGGGGAATTTGCATAGAGCATTGCTGCGAATATGATTAATAAGACCGAATTCCTTAGTTTCATTCAATACTCCAGATGTGATCAACAGAATCTATCATTTTTTTGTCATGAAAAAAACGAATAAGTACAAGAACTTAGTTGATAAAGAACAAACATTTTAGCTTTTTAGGGGAAATTTGTGTATAATAAAGCATGAAAAGATCGTTTCAAATTTTATTATATCTAAGTCTTGCCGTTTTGATATTGACCGTATCCTGCACTTCATCCAGAAAAAATGAATTAACCTATAGATATTCGAGTACGGAAAACGCCATTTCCTTCGATTCACTTAAATCGGAGATCCTGGGCAGTACAGGTGTTGAAATGTTTGTGGTATATCCCGATTCGGATATCGTTATCATCCATTATGATCGTTTCAGAACCCATCAGGATGTCATAGAGACCTGTTTCAAAGAATGCGGCTACTATATAACACTTGTTCAAAAAGACCGTATTGAAGAGAGAGATCTGCCATGGAAAAAAAAGTAAAGGCTATCGGTCTATTATCAGGTGGACTTGATTCGGTTCTTGCGGCGGCTCTCATTAAAGAACAAGGTGTTGAAGTGACGGGTTTGTTGATCCGGACCGGGTTTACTGACCATAAAGAAGTCTCTGCCGATGGAAAACGGACGGTTGAGGATACCGCCAATGCGCTTGGAATAAAATTTCGTATAGAAAATATACAGGATGAATATTGGGATACGCTATTATATCCGAAATACGGTTACGGAAAAAATGTCAATCCATGTTTGGACTGTCATTTACACATGATCCGTGTAGCGGCACGAATTATGAAAGAGGAAGGAGCGGATTTTGTTTTTACGGGCGAAGTGGTGGGTCAGAGACCGAAGAGTCAGTTGGCTCATCAAATGAAGGTCGCACTGAAAGAAAGCGGCATTGAAGGCCGTTTGCTGCGGCCTCTCTCTGCGTTAAGGCTTGCTCCGACCATTCCTGAATTGGAGGGGATGATCGATCGGAAAAAACTAAAGGGCTTTATTGGAAGGGGAAGAACGGCGCAATTGAATCTTGCCAAAGAGCTGGGTGTTGAAGATCTGGCTGTAGCGGCAGGTGGTAACTGCTATCTCATTAATCGTGAATACGGTGACCGTTTTAAGGATCTTTTGGAACAGTACGGAAAGAATAATTTCCCCAAATCCGAAACACCACTATTAAGGATTGGAAGACATTTTAGAATATCTGATACCGCAAAACTGGTTATTTCCAGAAATGAGGAAGAATATTATAAATTATTGCCCTATAGATCAGGCCGTTATTCTTTTGAATTGGTTGATGTTATAGGTGCATATGCGATCGGTACGGGAAAATTTTCAAAAGAAGATATACATTTAGCTTCGCGTTTGCTTGGCCGTTATTCAAAAGCAAAATCAGAAGAGACCATCAAAGTTCTGGTTAGTTTGGACGACAGTGTGTCAGAGATTGAAATTAGTCCGCTGGATATCCAGGATCCCATTATAGAGAAAATGCGGATATAACTATCTGAAAAATATTTTGATAAAAATAATCCTAACCTTTACCAATAACCTTAATTTAAGGGGAACATATTAACAAAAAATTTATTTGATATAGACTGAGAAAACTATTAGTTTTCCATGGTTAGAGGGTTGCATTGGCAACTCGTTTTTTTA
>CAYVLJ010000048.1:0-3879 GCA_964452375.1 uncultured bacterium
CTCGCAACTTCCGGCGTGACAGGCCGGTGCTCTAACCAATTGAACTACAGCCCCATGAAAAAGCCAACTATTATACGGCGTTGTTGATAATTTGTCAATGCTTTTTTATTGCTTTACCTGTTTTTTTGATAATAACTGAAGGTTTAAAATCAATAAGCTCTATTTATTTTCTTGATTTCTTGATTTTGACCTCACGTTCTCGAATGATAGCATCATGTTTTAATAGAAAATTTTCATAATATACGATCTTCCAGGGTATTCCTCGTTTTGTGTATCTTGAAGCGCCGTGATTATGATGATCTAACCTGAAATTCAAATCTGTTGTGTGTCCGATATAATATTTATCCGGACCGGTGCTCTAAACAATTGAACTGCAGACCCTCTTTGAATAATGAACAATCGAATATTCGAACAATCGAGCAATCGAAGTAAATAATGATTGTCGATTTATGAAGGATATTGAACTGCGCTGCAGTTCATTTGGGTGAAGAATGTGATTCCTACTATATTCGACCCTTTGGGGGTCTTCTTGAATAATGAATATCGAACATTAGAACAATCGAATAACCGAAGTAAATTACGATTTTCGATTTACGAAAGATATTGAACTGCGCTGCAGTTCGTTTTGAGAGGAAATGCTTTTCTACAATATTCGACTACTACGTAGTCTCCCTGAATAATGAATATTAGCTTGTCTGCCGAAGCCCGACGTAGCTTTGCCGTAGGTATATGCCTGTTCAGTACGTCGCATGATTAGGAAAGACCTAAATCCTACATAAACATCATCAGACTCCCGACCCCACACACCAGACCCCCGCAAGCATTTTTTCTTTGCTTTTCTGAGCGCTTATTGTATTTTAATACGATACACACAGGAGGAAGCTAATGAACTACCAATTAGACTACTTAAAAACAATGCCTGAAGTTTTTGCCGATGCTCTTCTCGGTGGAACGGAACGTAAACTCTATAATGTTAAACGGGACGGAGAATGGGTAAGTTTCACCTATGGTGATGTCAATGAAACCATAGAACGTATCGGTTTCGGCTTTCATGCCCTTGGTCTGAAGAAAGGTGATAAGGTTGCCATCCTTTCAGAGAACCGGCCGGAATGGTCTATGACGGATTGGGCCTGCGCTCATTTCGGCATGGTGTCGGTCCCGGTCTATCAAACCTCTATTCCGAAACAGATCGAATATATTCTCAATCATTCCGAAGCAAAGCTTGTGATCGCATCTTCCAAAGAACAGGCCGATAAGGTCATTTCGATCAAAAGCACTCTAAAATCAATAAAACATATGGTCTTGCTGGATAAGACCGATCTGGATGACAAATGGATCCTGGATTGGGATGATCTTCTTAAGAAAGGTGATCTTGCCAAAGTGGAATCCAAAACCTCCTTGCCGGAGGTAGCATCCAAGATCAAACCGGAAGATCTTTGGAGCATTATTTATACCTCGGGAACCTCAGGGAATCCCAAAGGCGTTATGATCTCTCAGTTCAATATGGCTGCCAATGTTCAGCAGTCACAGGCTGCCATCGGCTTTGAAGCGAACAAACGCTGGCTGTCTTTTCTGCCTCTGAGCCACAGTTTTGAACGTGTCACATCCCTTTTCAGTGCCTGGATCGGAGCTGAGATCTATTATGCGGAAAGCATTGCAAAGGTATCCGAGAACCTCAAGGAGGTCCAGCCGCATTATATGACCACCGTGCCGCGTTTACTGGAAAAAGTGTATTCTGCTGTTCAGGAACAAATTGCTTTGGGTTCACCCGTTAAACAAAATATTTTTAACTGGGCACAAAATGTTGGCCATGATGTTGTATCAAAATATCTATCCAAGAATAAAAAACCAAAAGGCGCCCTGGTTATAAAATATGGATTGGCTAAAAAGCTTGTTTATAACAAGATCGCGGGCATTTTCGGCGGCGAATTCATTCAATGTGTCAGCGGGGGCGCACCGCTATCCGAAGAAGTGGGTGAATTCTTGACCGCAGCCGGCATTGATATCATCGAGGGCTACGGCCTGACAGAAATGAGTCCGGTTACGCACGTCAATCCCCCGCATCTCGAAACAAAATGGGGAACGGTCGGTCCGGCACTTCCGGATGTCCAGACCAAGATCGCCGAGGACGGCGAGATACTGCTGAACGGACCGAACCGCATGAAACAATATTATAGAAATCCCGAAGAGACCGCTGAAGCCATCGATAAGGACGGATGGTTCCATACCGGTGATATCGGGTTCGTCGATGAAGACGGATATCTCAAGATCACAGACAGAAAGAAGAATCTCATTGTCACGGCCGGCGGCAAGAATATCGCGCCCGCTGCAGTTGAGCGTGAGATCGCTTCTTCTAAATTTATTGAACAAGCCTTGGTCGTCGGAGACCGTCAGAAATATCTTGTTGCCATTCTGGTTCCGGCTTTTGATATCTTTGCAAAATGGGGTAAACTGCAGGATACGCCGATAGAATTCAAGACCTATGAAGATGTTGTCAAATCCGATGTTGTTCACAAATTGATCAAAGAAGAACTTGAAGCTCATCAGCAGGATCTTGCGCGCTATGAACAGATCAAGTATTTCTTCCTGGCTCCTCAGCCTTTCGCTATAGAAACGGGCGAACTGACAGCCAGTATGAAGGTCAAACGCGATGCGATCATCAAGAAATACCGCAACGAGATCGAGGAACTTTACAAAAACTGATAAATCCAATCACAGGAGGTCATTATCAGCTATTCATTGAATTACATCAAGACTATGCCCGAACTTTTTTCGGATGCATTATCCCGGGGACCCGGACGAAACCTTTATCATTATAAAGAAAACGACGAGTGGAAAAGCTATACCTATCAGCAGGTATATGATGCTCTTCCCGATCTTGGTTTCGGCTTGCTTTCCCTGGGCGTTAAAGAAAAGGACAAGGTCGCTATCTTGTCTGAAAACCGCCCCGAATGGTGTATGTTCGACTGGACATGCTCCCACTTCGGCTTTGTTTCAGTTCCCGTTTATCAAACGTCTATTCCCAAACAGATCGAATATATCCTGAATCATGCAGAATGCAAGGTAGCCGTTGTCAGCAATGAGGAACAACTCAAAAAGATCGCCAAAAGCAAGGTCAAGCATTTAAAGTATGTTGTAATGCTGGACAACAAAAAATATGACGATCCATGGATCATTACCCTGAAAGAACTCAGGAAGAACGGAAAGGGACTCCGTAAAACATCCAAAATGACCATGCAGGATTATGCTGCTAAAGTCAAACCGGATGATCTATGGAGTATCATTTATACTTCGGGAACTTCAGGTGACCCTAAGGGTGTCATGCTCTCTCACTTCAATATTTCAGCCAATGTTCAGCAAACTCAGGCACATACAAAATTCAAAAGCGACAAAAAATGGTTGTCTTTCCTGCCTTTAAGCCATTCGTTTGAAAGAACCACTTCGCTGTTTACTTTCTGGGTGGGAGCGGAGATCTATTTTGCGGAAAGCATTATCAAGGTGCCGGACAATTTAAAAGAGGTCAAGCCTCATTTTATGACGACCGTTCCTCGTTTGCTCGAAAAGATCTATTCCGCTGTGATCGACCAGGTACTGGCCGGTCCGAAAGCTAAACAAGACATTTTCAACTGGGCTCAGCACGTCGGATATAAAGCGGTGAATAAATATCTTATCTATGATAAAAGGCCCATTGGCCCGACCGGCATAAAATACGCCCTGGCTAAGAAACTGGTCTTTAACAAGATCTCCGACATCTTCGGTGGCAATTTTGTCCGTTGTATCAGTGGAGGCGCGCCCTTATCCAAAGAGATCGGCGAATTTTTCCTTATGGCGGGCATCACGGCGTCTACGCCGGAACGATCTCGGCGGGCGGACAGAGCA
>CAYVLJ010000048.1:3889-14111 GCA_964452375.1 uncultured bacterium
GTACAGGAAGGCTACGGCTTAACCGAAACAAGTCCGGTTACTCACGCAAATTTAACCGATCATCTAAAATTCGGTACGGTGGGGAAAGCCGTTCCGGATCTGCAGACCAAGATCGCCGCTGATGGTGAGATCTTGCTCAAGGGTCCCAATATTATGAAGGGTTATTATAAATCCCCGGCTGAAACAGCAGAAGCCATTGACAAGGACAAATGGTTCCATACCGGTGACATCGGTTTTGTGGATGAGGACGGTTATCTTAAGATCACCGACCGCAAGAAAAATATCATTGTCACCGCAGGGGGTAAAAATATTGCTCCTGCGGGCGTGGAACGCGAAATATGTTCATCAAAATACATCGAGCAGGCTGTTGTTATCGGCGACCGCCGCAGATATTTGGTTGCCATTGTCGTTCCGGCGTTCGATATCGTAAGCAAATGGGCAAAGAAACAGGATCCGCCACAGGAATTCGAAAGTTATGAAGAAATGGCGAAATCCAAAGTTGTGGAAAAAATGATCAGACAGGAACTCGACGCACATCAGGAGGATCTTGCCCGCTTCGAACAGATCAAATATTTCTTTATTGCACCGCAACCCTTTACCATTGAAACCGGTGAACTGACAGCCAGCATGAAGATCAAACGCAACGAGATCATCAACAGATATGATCTTGAAATTGAAGAACTTTATAGAAATTAAGATTCCAATACACAGGAGGAATTATGAAACTGAGTTTGAACTACCTGGAAACCATACCCGAAATGTTCGCTTATTCGTGCGATAAATACGGAGATTTGGTTCGTTTTGGAGAGAAAAAAGACGGAGAATGGAAAACATTAACTTTTAATGAAACCCGTGATATCGTAGAAAAAATCGCCTTGGGTCTGAATGCCCTTGGTTATAAGCATGGTGATAAGTTCGCGATCCAATCTGAGAACTGTAAAGAATGGACCATGACCGATCTGGCCTGCGCTCATCTTGGCGTTGTCTCGGTTGCGATCTATCCCACACTTCCCGCCAATCAGGTCAATTATATTATGGAGAACTCCGGTGCGATCGGGGTTTTCGTGTCTGACCAAGTTCAACTGGCGAAGATCAAAGAGATCAAAAATGACCTGCCTGATTTGAAATATGCCGTATGCCTTGAAGAAGGTCAGGACGATGAAGACTGGATCATTTCATATTCGGATCTTATTAAAAAAGGTGAAGAAGTAAAGGCTATAGGCAAACAAACACTTGAGTCATTTGGAAAAAAGATCAAAAAAGATGATCTTTGGACGCTTATTTACACATCCGGAACAACCGGGAACCCCAAAGGTGTGATGCTGTCTCAGTTCAATATTTCTTCAAATGCGCAATCTGCAATGGAACGGATCAAGATACCTGCCGACGTTAGATTTTTGTCTTTTCTTCCGCTCAGCCATTCCTTTGAACGTATTGTTTCTCACGGTTCCTATTATTGTGGTGCGGGTGTATATTTCGCTGAAAGCCTGGATAAGATCGCCGATAACCTGAAAGAAGTAAAACCTCATTATATGTTCTCGGTCCCGCGAATTTTTGAAAAGGTCTATGCCAAGATCCATGCCGGGATCGCTGAAGGCTCGAACCTTAAGAAAAAGATCTTTGCTTGGGCAAAGAAAGTAGGTGAAGAAGCAGCGCACAAATACCTGGTCTTTGAAAAACGCCCGCGCGGCAAATACGCCATCTCTTATCCCATCGCAAAAGCTTTGGTATTTAACAAGATCTCTAAAGCATTGGGCGGGGAATTCATTTATGCCGTTTCGGGCGGCGCTCCGCTTGCAGAACATATCGGATATTTTTTCTCCGCCGCAGGCATCAATATTCTTGAAGGTTTCGGATTGACGGAAACCTCCCCCGTGACACACCTGACCCCTCCGGGTAAGATCAAATTCGGCTACGTAGGTCTGCCAATTCTTGATGTCGAATGCATGATCGCACCCGATGGAGAGTTGTTGATCCGCGGCTTATGCGTGATGCAGGGTTACTATAAAAACCCCATCGAGACCAAAGAGGTTATCGATGAAAACGGTTGGTTCCACACCGGCGATATCGGTATGATCGACGAAGAGGGTTATTTGAAGATCACCGACCGTAAGAAAAATATCATCGTGACGGCAGGCGGAAAGAACATCGCGCCCGCTCCGATCGAGAATGTCATGCTGGAATCAAAATATATCGAACAGGTAGTGATCGTCGGTGATCGACGCAAATATCCGATCGCTCTAATCGTACCGGCTCGTGACGAGTTGGAGAATTGGGCACAGGAAAGAGCTATCGTTTACTCAAACTATTATGCGCTTCTGGGTAATCAGGAGGTCTATGCCTTGTTCGAATCTGAACTGGAAGAATTCCAGAACCGCTTGGCGCGATTTGAAAAATCAAAGAAGATCCTGCTGATCGGTGATCCTTTCACGATCGAGAACGAAGAGCTGACACCCAGCCTGAAAGTCCGGCGAAGAAAAGTGGAAGAACACTATAAAAAGCAGATCGATGCGCTTTATGCTGTAGATGATGATTCGTAAAATGTAAAGCGTGAGACATAAATAACCCTGAAGTATGAATTTATGAGTCGCCCCGGCATTTATGCCGGGGTTTTTATATCCTATGTACTCGGGATTTAACCCATAATAGCACGGGGATTAAAGCCCTGTTTTTTTACTTAATAAATGTCATGGGTTTGGTGTTTAGTGTTCAAAGGCCAACGGGATATTGTAGTTGATCATATAAAAAAGGAGACGCAATTAATCGCGTCTTTACATTTTACGTTTTAGGTTTTACGTCTCACGTTTTTAACTTTCAACTCTCAAATTTCAACCTTATATTCTCACAGTACTAATCAGAAAAGCTAACATAAAAGGAGAAGGCCATGAATATTGGTACATTAGCAGGTAAAGTATGGAAAAGTTTGGATAAAAACGGTGCGATGACAGCCAGCGCACTGGTTAAGGCATTGAACGCAAAAAGCAATGATATCTATATGGCTTTGGGTTGGTTGCTTCGTGAAGATAAGCTTAACGTAACCAAGGCCGGCAACAGCGTAAAATACTCGCTTAAATAAAACATACACCCACTGGGGTGACAAAAATTATCATGCATTTTTTAACCTGACTTCGTAAGTTAGGATATGGAAACTCTTGCTCAAAAAAAATCACGGGCGCTGAAGATCATAGCTGAATTGGAAACGATGTATCCGGAGGTTCGCTGCGAACTGGATCATCAGGATGCCTACCAGTTGCTGGTTGCCACGATTTTATCCGCCCAATGCACCGATAAACGCGTTAATATGGTCACGCCGGCTCTATTTGAACGATACCCCACTGTTCATGATATTGCTAAAGCCGACCGGAATGAGCTGATCGAATACATTCGTTCAACCGGTTTTTTCAATAACAAATCCCGGAACATCCTGGCCTGCTGCCGGGATATTGTTGAAAGATTCAATGGAGACGTGCCGGGCACTCTCGAGGAACTTACATCCCTGGCCGGGGTCGGCAGAAAAACGGCAAATGTCGTTCTAAATCATATATTTCATGTCCCGGCGATCGTTGTTGACACGCATGTGGGAAGGATCTCCCGTCATTTGGGACTGACGCGAGCAAAAGATCCCACAAAAGTGGAATTCGACCTCATGAAGATCCTGCCGGAAGAAAACTGGATCCCCTGGAACCATCAGCTGATCAAACACGGACGAACGATCTGTATTTCAAGACGGCCCAAATGTGAGGCCTGTCAGCTAAGGCCTTTATGTCCCGGACCGTTTGAGGGATAAAGTTAAGGTTAAGGTTGAGGTTTGAGAATAAATTTCAACATTTCAACGTTTGAACCACTATAATTAAAGATGAAGATCAAACATCTATATATCATCCTTGCACTGTTCACACTGCTGTTCGCCATTCCGGACAAACAGCTCAACCTGGATGATATCCACATTTATTTTGCTGAAAAAGATACAAGGATCGCTCAAGCTGCTCTTGAGCTTGTTTATCAGCAGCACGAAAGGCTTGTTAAACAATATGATCTTGAGGTCAATCCTTTGCACATCTATATCGCAGATGATAAGGATATCTATCGGAAATATTCCGGTTCAAATTCGCCGGTCTGGAGCGCCGGTCTCGCTTCTGATGACAAAATGCTCGTTAAGAGTCCCTCATTCAGCAGGCAAAGTCTGGCAGATTTTCAGAAAACTCTTCTGCATGAAACAGTGCATCTTGCTGTCAACGGCATACCGCTGCCGGTTTGGTTCAATGAAGGTTTGGCACAATATGAGGCGGGACAATTCGGGATACAGCAACGTGTTCTGGTCAGTCGTGCTTTTTGGCGTGGAGATCTGATGCGGGCTCATGAGATCGAATACCTCAATATGATGGACCATAACAAAGCAGAGATCGTTTATGCCCAGAGTGCCGCCATGGTCGATCATCTTATCGAGCATTTTGGAATAAAACTTGTTTCAAAATGTCTTTACTTTACCCGGGAAACCCAAAGCTTTGAAAAAGGCTTCACAAGCGCTTTCCTGATGTCTCCCGCTCATTTCGAAAAACTTTTCAAAGAGCAGGCAAAATCAAGGTACCGTTTTTATATTCTGCTTGATCAACGTAATTTGTGGGTACTTGCTCCATTTATTCTTATCCTGGGTTTTATTCTTACCAAGATCCGGCGACGAAAACTCCTTCGCGAGTGGGAATCTGCCGAGTCCGAAGAAGAATTTGATTGATTTTCTTCTGTCATTTCAATGATTATCATAGTAGTTTTGTCGACCGTGCGAATGATTTGCACTGATATTAATTAAAAACATGAGAATACAATGAAAAAACTTATCATACCTTTTCTTATCATCGTGGCGCTGGTCTCGATATTAATGTCTTTGCCGGAAACACAAGATGTGCCGTTCAATGATCATGTCATAAAAATGATCGAAACTTACGAACGTGACGGGAGTCTCCCCTATAAATGGGTAGGCGGATATGAAGGTGTCACACAAGATCTGGAATATCAGGGCGAAGTGATCGCCAGAGCCAATGCCGACAGTTCACACAGTTCTTATTGTTGCGGCCTGACCTTCGAGATATATTATCGCAGCATGGAACAACTGATGAAAGATCTGAAGATGAAAGAAAACCTTAACGGAATGACAGCCGAAGATTTTGAGGATTTCATCGCCCGCTGGTTTGTTCAGGAAAAGAACGGCGACGGTCCGGGTCTTGCCCTTGAAGCTTACGGCCTGGGTAAAAGCATTAAAAAAATGAAAGATGTTCAAAAAGGCGATTTTGTTCAGATCTGGCGAACCAGCGGATCGGGACATTCCGTTATATTTATCGAATGGGTCACCAATGAAAACGGAGACACCACCGGATTGACCTACTGGTCCACACAACCCGGCACGAACGGCGTTAATTACAATACCGAGTATTTTTCGGGCTACGGCGGAAAGGTCGATACATCGGTTACGCATTACAGCCGCGCATTTCTACCAAAAGAATTTATTAAGACGAAATAACTACCATTTCAGCAAAAGAATCATGACAAAACGCAGAATATTATTCATCGGTTTCTTCATATTAATAATAAGCAATTGGCTTACAGCTGAAATCATTACACTTTCCGGAGCCATCGTCAATGGACGAGGAGGCAGTGAAAAATGTGATGGGATCAGAATAAAACTGTATCGCAATTCAAAAGCCACTGCTCTGGGATATACCGATGAAAGCGGGGCTTTTTCGTTTGAACTCACCGTAAGCGGATTAGATCAGCACAACATGAATACGCCGGAGGATTTTTCTCTGGATCAGAATTATCCCAACCCATTTATCGAAAGTACGGTTCTTTCCTATAAGATCAATACTCCCGGAGTAGCAAAACTCAGCGTGTATGATATCAGAGGCCAAAAAGTAAGATCATTGGTTCGGGATTACCATTATACGGGGCAATATAAATCACAGTGGAATGGGCGAAATGACAAGAACCGTGCCTGTCCCCAGGGAATTTATTTCTATATCCTGGAGATGAACGGCAAAAAAGAGATGGGTAAAATGACCCTGATGAATTCCGGATTGCTTGGATCAGCGGGCATTGTGCAAAACCCGGTTCCTTTTGCAAAGCAAACCGGCGAAGAAAACATTCAGCTGATCATTGAAGACGACGATATCGAGAATAAAATTGCAGATTTTACATTTTCCGAGCTGACGACGTCGCAGGACCTGGGAACCATTCCGGTCCATGTGTATGCTCATCTTTCTTCTAAACCCGATTCGATTTATGTATTAGAAGGTGAAGATGCCGCCGATACGCTGGATATATATTTTGAAAAACCTTTCGATCTTTCTTCCGGTGATGTCGGGATCGACTGGGAATTCACACCCGATAGCACTGTAGCCATTCAATACCGGAATGTTAATAAAAGCTCGATCACACTTCGGATCATGGAAGAGGACGAAAGCGTCAGTAAATATTCACGCATTGATTTTGATCTTGATCAACGGGCTTCAATTCGGCCCAATAAACTTCGCCGAGCTTATGTGGGCATTCCTTACTCCCAAGATATTCAGATCGAGAACAACCGCGGTGAAGTTCAAATGACCTTGAAGAACAGCCTGCCGTCATCCATGACCCTGAATGGAATGACCTTGCAGGGCACACCCACAACATCTTCTGAAAACATGCTTTACTTTGATCTTGAAGACGACCGAAACGTCATCATGCATGACTCTGCAATGTTCATTATTTCAGAAGAAGCGGATGTAAGCTTTAATGACTATGTCATCGATGTCCTTGAAGAGTATCATCGCGACGGACGATATCCATACAAATGGGTCAGCGGTTATCATGGTGTTACACGCGATCTTTATTACAAGAGTACCAAGATCGCAAAAGCAAATGCCGATAGTTCACATAGCACTTACTGCTCCGGACTGACCTTTGAAGTTTATTTTCGTGGCATGAAGCGTCTGAACCAGGATCTTGGCCTCGATGAAGATATCAATGGCATGAGCGCTTCGAATTTCACCGATTTTATCAGCAAATGGTTCGTTGTGCAAGATCCGCGCCGGGGACCCGGTTTTGCCCTTGAATCTTATGGGCTTGGAGAACGTATTTACGATATGAAAGATGTGCAAAAAGGTGACTTTGTTCAGATCTGGCGCACGACCGGTTCCGGACACTCCGTGATCTTCATCAACTGGACCACCAATACAGCCGGCGACACAACCGGCATGCGTTACTGGTCCACACAAACCAGCACAAACGGTGTAAATTACAATACTGAATATTTCAGCGGTCGCGGCGGCACGGTTGATACGGAGCACACTTATTACAGTCGCGCCTGGAAGCCGGATGATTTTGAGGATTATTAATAGTTTCGAGTCGAATATTTCGAGTCGAATGTTTTGAGTCGAATGTTTTGAGTCGAATATTTCGAGTCAAATAAATTGAATTGTCATACACAAATTGCTATTTTACGGGAACAACTCGCTTGCTTGAACGACAAATAATCATTAAGCGGAGCCAAATTGGGTAAAAGAAAACAAAAATCTCTGATCTCGACCTTGATCTTGACCTTGATCTTGATCTTGACCCTTCCCCTATCCGCAGCACTTCCAACTCAAATGAGCAATTTTGCTTCTCCGGCTTATTGGGGCATGGCACACTCCGGCGGCGCCGTTAGAGATGTTCCAAACGCCTACTGGCTGAACCCCGCCTTAAATCCCTATGATTCTCCATGGTCGGTCAATGTAAATGAAGCTTTTCTTCCCGGAACAGGTATATTCATTTCGGAACTCTCTGGACATTATGGATTCTCAGGCGGTCACGTGATCACCAGCGGACTGAATTTCGAAAATTACGGAAGCTTTGATCAGCGTGATATCGACGGCAATCTTGAAGGCGAATTCACCGCAGCCCAATATCAGTATTTTCTCGGATACGGATATCGATTATCCGATCATTTTTCCGCCGGCGCTCAACTGGTATTTCAGGGCGACCGTATCAGCCAATCCCGTCAAAATTATGCTTACTTACGGTATGGACTGGCCTATATCTTCGGAAAGCGGGATAATGTTCTGGCGTTCAGCGGCACAACGAACGGCATGGACAATGCCTGGCGCGCCTCATTTTCTCATGAACTCGAGTATCTTCCGCTTCGGGTTAATATCGATTTCAGGTGGCAAGGTGACGACTGGGATCCCACTTTATTTTATGACAGCGAAACAAGTGACTTCATGTTCGAATCGGCCGCCCGGTATTTTGCACAAAAACTCACTCTGGGTTTTTATATCCGAACGGGTAAAAACCTTAGCATAATGAGCGGTTTTGATCTTGCTCGACTGGATCTTGCCAGCAATACTTTTGGACTGGACAGTATTCTCAGCGGTTTGGCCCTTGGTGGAAAGTATAAGATCGGTCAACTTGAGATCTCTCTTGGCATGTATCATTACGCAAATTTCACTACTATGACCTCCCTGGGTATCTCTTATTCGGGAAAATAATTTCTGATAAGTTTAATGTCCTACCATTAATATTTTTATTGGGTTTGTTTAAATGTTTAACGTTTAAGCGTTTAATAATTCAGATCCATTATTGTTCGACCCAAACGCCGCTTACTCTCCCGTATTCGCCAATAGATGGAAAATCAGGATTATATTTAAATTATAAATTTTATCCTGTCATAATAAATCCTGTCAATCCCGTTATCCTGTCATAATAAATCCTGTCAATCCCATTATCCTGTCATAATAAATCTCGCCAATCCTGTTATCCTGTCATAATAAATCCTGTCAATCCTGTTATCCTGTCATAATAAATCTCGCCAATCCCGTTATCCTGTCATAATAAATCCCGCCAATCCTGTTATCCTGTCATAATAAATCCCGCCAATCCTGTTATCCTGTCATAATAAATCTCGCCAATCCTGTTATCCTGTCATAATAAATCCTGTCAATCCTGTTATCCTGTCATAATAAATCCCATTAATCCTGTTATCTTGTCAAAATATCTTGTCAAATTCTCTTGACTAAGCGAAAATTCAATCGTATAATACACGGCTTTGAGTACGATTGTTTAGGAGTGATAAAATGAAAAGTGGAATTCATCCCAAATATGAAGAAGTGACCGTCACCTGTGCGTGTGGTAACACTTTTAAAACTCGTTCGACCGCAGGTGATCTGAAGGTCGAAATTTGTTCTGCGTGCCATCCTTTCTTTACAGGTAAGCAAAAGCTTCTTGATACCGCAGGCCGCATTGAGAAATTCAACAAAAAATACGGCATTAAAAAAGACCAGTAGCTTTTTTATGTTTCAAATATTAAGATCATCCCGCACTCCGGGATGATTTTTTGTTTATCATATCATTTTAATTGAAAGAATACCATGAGTAAAGACACCCAAGAGAAAAAAACCAACCTGGTCGGCGGACAAGCCGATATGGAAGGTGTTATGAGGCGTACACCCAAAGCCTATGCCACGGCAGTACGAAATCCCGACGGTGAGATCATCACGGAGCGGAAAGAATTTACCTCTTTAGCCAAGAAAAAGAAATTTTACAGTTGGCCGGTTGTCAGAGGTGTGGTCTCTATGATCGAATCCCTGAAGATCGGTATGGAAACCCTGAATTTTTCAGCGGATATCGCCTTTCCTGAAGAAGCCAAGAAGGAATCGACCGTTTGGTCAAAGCTTGGCGGTTTTTTCAGCACCGTTTTTGCGTTCGGATTGGCGATCGTCATGTTCCTTCTGGCACCGATGTGGATCACGGAAAAACTTTTCGGACTGCAAGACAGTGCCGGTTGGTTCAATATTTCTGCCGGTTTGTTCAGGATCGTGTTCTTCCTTCTCTATCTTCTTATCATTTCTCTGTTGAAAGATATCAAGCGCTTGTTCATGTATCACGGCGCGGAGCATAAGACCATCTATGCTTTTGAGTCGGGTGAAGAATTGACTCCTGAAAACGTGAAAAAATATTCCCGCTTCCATCCTCGATGCGGTACCAGTTTTCTGTTTATCTCCATGATCAACATCATTATTATCTATGCTGTCCTGGATGCTATCGTGATGACGGTTTTTGATACATCATTGACCATACAGATGAGATTGACCTACCATATTCCATTTATTCCGGTTGTAATGGGGCTCGGTTACGAAGTCCTAAAATTCTCCAGTCGGATAAACGACCAATTTTCAGGCAAGCTTCCTGCACCTCCTCTACGCCAATCCGTACG
>CAYVLJ010000049.1:0-237 GCA_964452375.1 uncultured bacterium
TTATTGCAACATCAAAATTATGTTATAGCACTTCAACGCTGTGGAGTCAAGGTTATCGAATTGAAAGCGCTTGAATATTATCCCGATTCGGTCTTCGTTGAAGATGTCGCCGTTTGCACCGGAAAATGCGCTATCATCGCCAATCCGGGCGCTGCTTCAAGGAAAAAAGAGACAAGTTTCATGGCACCGGAATTGAAGAAACATTTTGATAATATCGAACATATTCAAGCTCCCGGT
>CAYVLJ010000049.1:257-558 GCA_964452375.1 uncultured bacterium
GGAGATGTGTTGCTGGTCCAGGATCATTTTTTTATCGGAGTATCTGAGCGCACAAACACAGCCGGCGCCAAGCAATTGATCGATATCCTCTCAGCATACGGTTATAGCGGATCCATCTTGGAAGTGAACGACATATTGCACTTGAAGACCGGCATGACATATCTTGACGACAATATCATGCTTTTACACGATGAATTTGCAGATCGTCCCGAATTTGCACCCTATAAAAAGATCATCGTATCAGCAGATGAAGCTTATGCCGCCAATGCCATTCGGGTCAACGAGCATGTGTTGATCCCCC
>CAYVLJ010000049.1:593-13831 GCA_964452375.1 uncultured bacterium
GATCGAATTACCCATGTCCGAATTCAGGAAACTGGACGGGGGATTGAGTTGTTTGTCCTTGAGATGGTGATCCCTGCTAAGCGTTAGCCTGACATAGTTTAGAAAACTATTTTTAGGATTATTTACTTACTTTGCGGTCTCTTTACTAGCCACCAGTCACCACTAGCGCATTGGCCACAGACCGCTCACCGCCGTGATCAAAGGTTTTGTTGTCGGAAGGACAGTTGACCACGCCGGTTTCGCTCTTATCTTTTATATACATGGTTGTAGATCCGCCGCCGTCAAAATTCAAAGCGTCTTTACAGCCAAGTTTGTCCATGAAAGCCTGCAATTCCCACATGCTCATGCCGGCGGCTTCAGGATGACGGCCGTCAACGGTGACGAGTAATAAATGATAATCCTCTGTAATGCCGATGGCTGTCCTGGGGTGACGACGCAAGTTAAAAGAAACGGAATCCAAAAGACAATATTCATTGTTATGGATCATGATGGGACCGGAAACCATAATATCATCATAAGCTTGGGAATAGTCCCACTCACCGTCGCGTTTCAGGATCATTACAACGCCATTGGTATCAACCGCATAGGCGCCTGAATTGACAAAAGAGATCTTATCGTGGGTTTCAGCGATCACTTTTCCGTTCTCCTGCAGAAAAAGTACAGATCCGCCCACCTTCATATCGAAAAAGGACCCGTTTATCGCAGCAAGCCCGTCATGATGAACGGCTATCTCTGATGTAGGGACCAATTCATTCTTATACCAGGCCAGAACGATCTCTCCATCGAATTCATTCATATTGACATCTAAAATATTGATCGATGCAGGCGCTCCATTCATATCGGGAGTTTGAATGATCTTCCACGTGATATTCTCGTCGATCTCCTTGGTAAGACTCATTTTGATCAGTTCGCGGGGAGTACAGGAGCTTAGGAAGAAGGCTAGGGTTAAGGTTGAAGCTAAGGTTAAGAATGATATTCGTTTTTGCATGATGAGTCCTTTTGTTATTTTCGAGTGATAATATATTGGTAATTATCATTATTTATGAAGAAAAAAATTGAGGAAATGTAGAGACGCGATTGATCGCGTCTTTCTTTTCCGATCATACGATCAGATTATTTTAAAATATATTATTTAAGTATTAAAATCGCATTTGAAACGGGGCGCTGGCCTTCGTGATCGAATTTCTTATTGTCGGTAGGGTAGTTGACCACACCTTCGTGATCCTTGCCTTTGATGTACATGGTCGTTGAACCACCACCATCAAGGTTTAAAGCGTCATTGCATTTAAGGTGTTTCATCAATTGGGTGAGTTCGGGTATGCTCATGCCTACAGCTTCTTTTTGACGGCCATCTACCGTCACAAGGATCAGATGATCATTTTTCGTCAAACCGACAGCTGTTCTGGGATGACGGTCCAGATTGAAAGCGACTGAATCCATTTCATAGACCTCACCATCGAGTATCATCAACGGACCGGCAGACATCACGTATTCATAAGCAGGGGAGTATTCCCAGTCGGATTCGGGACGTTCAAGAATATGAAGAGTGCCGCAGGTGTCTTCGGCATAAGCGCCGTTATGTGAAAAGATAACTCCGGATTTATTTCCGGCAACCTGCCTTCCGTCCGCCTGCAGAAAGACCCAGGCACCTCCGACCTTCATATCGAAATATGACCCGTTGACTGCGGCAATAGCCTCATGTTGCGTGGCGATCTCGCTGGTAATGATCAATTCCTCGGGATACCAGGCAAGATCGATGTCCCCGTCGAATTTTTTCAAGTCGATGTCCAGAATATTGATCGAAGCAGGAAGTTTATTGATCTCTAACTCATTGGTTTTTATAGTTTTCCAAACAATATGATCATCAATGTTCTCTGAGGATGTGATCTCTATATAAGCTCTTTCGGAACATGAGCTTAGGATCAATATGTTCGATATGAAGATCAGGATGGATTTTTTCATAATTAGTCCCTTTGTTGTTTTCGAGTGATAATATATTGGTAATTATCATTATTTATGAAGAAAAAAATAGGAGAAATGTAGAGACGCGATTAATCGCGTCTTTACATGTAAGGTATTCATTGTGTCATTATAACCCTTTACAATTATATTATTCACTTTGTGCCATTGTGTGAGGTTTATTTAATCTTGTATATTCTCCTGTCTTTCTTTATTTTAGCGAGTTAAATCGATAATGGAGACCAGATGTCCGAAACAAGCAAAAGCAACTCATATCCCTTTTCCGAGATCGAGCCCAAATGGCAGAAATTCTGGGAAGATAACAATATCTTCAAAACAATTGAAGATCCTTCAAAACCCAAATACTATATTTTGGATATGTTTCCCTATCCTTCCGGGAACGGATTGCACGTCGGTCACCCCGAAGGTTATACTGCAAGCGATATCATAGCGCGTTACAAACGTATGAAGGGATTCAATGTGCTTCATCCCATCGGTTTTGATGCTTTTGGTCTGCCGGCAGAAACCTATGCCTTAAAAACAGGCACGCATCCGGCTGTTACCACAGAAAAAAACATTGAGAATTTCACCCGCCAGCTTAAAATGTTCGGCTTTTCCTATGATTGGGATCGTGTGGTCAACACGACCGACCCTGAATATTATCATTGGACGCAATGGATCTTCTTGCAATTATTTAAAAAAGGCCTCGTTTATGAAGCGGAAACACCCGTCTGGTGGTGCGAAGAGCTGAAATCCGTATTGGCCAACGAAGAGGTTGTTAACGGAAGAAGCGAAAGGGGAGACCATCCCGTTAAACGCATCATGTTAAAACAGTGGATGTTGAAGATCACGGCATATGCCGACAGACTGCTTGAAGGTTTGGATGATCTGGACTGGCCGGAATCGGTCAAGGAAATGCAGCGAAACTGGATCGGCCGCTCTGACGGAGCAGAGGTTATTTTTAAGGTGGATGGACATGAAGATGCCCAAATAGATGTTTATACAACCCGCCCCGATACACTTTTTGGTGCCACTTATATGGTTCTGGCGCCGGAGCATCCGTTGGTTGATGATATCGTTTCCCCGGAAAAAGCAGCTAAGGTAAGAGAATACAAAGAAAAAGCCGCTTTAAAGAGCGATCTGGACCGCACAGAGCTCGCAAAAGAGAAAACCGGTGTCTTTACCGGGGCTTATGCAATAAATCCCGTTAATGGCAAGAAAATACCGATCTGGGTTGCAGATTATGTTTTGATCTCTTACGGTACCGGCGCTATTATGGCAGTTCCGGGACATGATCAGCGAGACTGGGATTTCGCAAAAGAGTTTGGACTCGAGATCATTCCTGTGCTTGAAGGTGGCGATATCAGCGAAGCGGCTCATGAAACCGACGGGTTGCACATTAATTCCGGTTTTCTTAACGGAATGAATAAAGAAGATGCAATTTCTACGATGAATAAATGGCTGGAAGAACATAAATGCGGGCATGCGACCGTTAACTATAAGTTACGTGATTGGCTCTTCTCACGTCAGCGATACTGGGGTGAACCCATACCCTTATTTAAAGATAAAGACGGTAATGTATATGCTATGGATGAAAGCGAATTACCTCTCATCCTGCCCGAAATGGAAAGATTTGAGCCCGGTGGGGCGGGGCAGAGTCCCTTGGCTAATGCCACAGATTGGGTGGAATTTACCGGAAATGATGGAAAAAAATATTATCGCGAGACACATACTATGCCGCAATGGGCAGGTTCAAACTGGTACTACCTGCGTTATATGAGTCCCCGCTGCAAAGACGCATTGGTCGATCCGAAAGCCGAAAAATATTGGGGTGAGGTTGATTTTTACATTGGCGGCGCCGAACATGCCGTGCTGCATCTTTTGTATGCACGCTTCTGGCATAAAGTATTATACGATATCGGTGTCGTTACCCACGATGAGCCCTTTAAAAAGCTTATGAATCAGGGTCTTATACTGGGGGCAGATGGCGAAAAAATGAGTAAATCGCGCGGAAATGTCGTTAATCCCGACGATGTTATCAAAGAATTCGGAGCAGACTCGTTACGAATGTATGAAATGTTCATGGGTCCGATCGAACGAGCAAAACCCTGGAATACCGAAGGCTTGGGCGGCATCCATCGCTTTTTGAACCGTGTTTGGCGTATTTATGTCGATGAAGACGGTTCTTTGAACGAAAATATCAAAGAAAGCGGAGCAGGGGATACGTATATTAAGGCCTATCATAAAACCGTTCAGGTTGTGGGTGATCATATAGAACGTGCACGCTTTAATACGGCAATTTCTCAAATGATGGTCTTTATTAACGAATGCTATAAAGAAAAAATCCTGAATAGAGATATAATGACAGGTTTTATTAAGCTTTTGTCCACTTTTGCACCGCATATTGCAGAAGAATTATGGGAAAAGCTGGGTAAAACAAGTGTATTACTGTATGAAAAGTGGCCTGAATTTGATCCCGAGATGGTTGTTGAGGACATGATCGAGTATCCGGTGCAGATCAACGGAAAAGTTCGTTTTAAAATCGAGATTTCCGCTGAAGCCGAAGAAGATGATATCAAAGCAGCACTTTTTTCACATAACCGCTTTCCTCAATACACTGAAGGAAAGAATATAATTAAGACCATCATTGTTCCGAAAAGAATTATTACGCTTGTTGTGAAATAAGAATATCCTAAGATTTAAAATCCATAAATAGAAAGACGCGATCAATCGCGTCTTAATATATATCATATATTTTTTTTAGAGTAGGGGGAAATAAGATCTCCTCTCTAAGCCACGATCTTTTTAAAAACGATAATTAGATCACGTAATTATTTCCATCTTATTCTACACTTATTGAATATTGAGTTATTCCACTTATCCACGAGTTTACATAATATATATTATGGGCATGTCTTTAAATGTGGATAAATATGCACTTGGGCCATAAGAATATGGTAATCAGTTGATAGTAAACTATGGCTGAATCGAAAATATGGCTTCTAAGGGACGATCTCTTGCGAAACTGCCCGGTGATCCGAGCTTTTTATTGTTTACATTATCTTGGCAAGAAATCTTTGTTGATATGCTGCATAGACGAAAAGATGTTATCAATAACGTCAATGCCTGGAGAATTATCTTGAATGCGTTTCAAAAGGTCTTTTATAAATTTTCTTTTAGAATCTTCTTCAAAATCACATTCCAGATCGAAAGATGGTATGTATTGTTCTTTTATATAAGTTCTTAACATGGGTTCCGGTATAAGATACATAGGCCTGATAATATGATAAGAGCCCTTAAATAAGGGTTGTTTTGGTGTCATTGAGCAAATTTCACGTGAATATATCTGGTTAAGCAGCAGTGTTTCCACAGCATCGTTCTTATGATGCCCTAATATTACCTTTTTAGCTGAGATAGATTCGGCTTGCTCCAGTAAAATGCGTTTTCTTTGTCTTGAACAAGTGAAGCAAATACCTTTATTGGGCTTAATATCTTCTAAGGCAGACGATATAACATGCTTATAATCAGCATAATTAGAGCAGTATGTGCCAAGTTTGGGTTCATGCCTTTCAAAGAAATCTACGTAGACCGCCGTAAGTTCCATGTCAAAATGAGAAAGAAGCTTCAGACAAGATAAAGAATCTTTTCCACCTGAAATCCCAATGACGAGCCTCTCCCCTGCTTTGAAGAGATCCCATCGTTCGTTGGCTTGATTGATGTAGCTGATGAGGGTTTTTTCTAATTTTGATAACATGTTATAATCTCTGCATATACCATCCTGATATAAACAAAATCTACATTGTTTTATACCACATATACAATTATTTCCTTATAATTGGCAGGGATATGGAGATAATTTGAATACTTTTTTACAAATACTGTTTCTATCGGTCATTCCAGGGATTATTTGGATAATTTTCATTTATAAAACCGACAGATATGAACCGGAACCCAAAAAGCAGATCTTAAAAGCTTATATTTTGGGCGTATTATGCGTTTTCCCGGCTGTTCTGCTTGAAAACCTGCTGGATGTCGGCTCAGAATATATAATGGCCGTTATAACCGCTCCTGTTGTTGAAGAAGTTCTGAAATTTTTCATTTTTATGATCTTTTTCTATCATGCAAAAGATTTTGATGAACCCTTAGATGGGATCATATACGCTTGTTCGATCGCTTTGGGATTTGCAACGATAGAAAATGTTTTTTATGTCTTTTCCGCTCTTGAATACAATAAGGTGTTCGAGGTTGCATCCATGAGAGCTTTTCTGTCCATTCCGGGACATTTCCTTTTCTCTGCACTCTGGGGCTATGCCGCCGGTACGGTGAAATTCAGAATGCGGCACAGAGTGACCTTGGGCGCAGGGGTTATTACAGCTATACTTCTGCATGCCGGATTTAACTTCACTGCTACTTTGTCCGCGATAGGAACTCTCGTCTTTATTATCGTATTTTCCCTGTATGCTTGGGTTTTATTTACCAAACGGCTGACAATTTTCCGGCTTGACAGCAAGAAAAGATATGAAAAGCGGAACTCGTAACGCATGCACGTTACTCTTGTTTTGAAAATTCAGGGTTTTATAAATAACCCCTAATGGGTTTGTAATTAAAGAGTTATACGACGTCTATATTCTTTTTGAACTTCTGCGGTGTTCCTTCCCCAAAATAAAGAACCCCGGAGGGTTTCAAGAATCCTGGTTATTCATTATTGTTTATTCGTTAACAAACTTTAAAAATCCCTCAACAGCTTGTGTATTTTCCAATACGGCAGAAAAATTTCGACCGGACCAACATAATACGGTGCGATCTCATAAGTATCATACTGAAAAACAATGCCTTTTTTGACAAGATAAATATCACTGGAAACCGGATAATTTTTGCTGAATAAGATTTGATCCAAGTCTGGAACCTTGAATTTCTTCAGAAGTGCCTTGTCTATAAGCGTTTTAAGCCTTTCATCAGCACTTGGTTTGAATAAATCGCTGTAATTAAGGATTTTACCGTCTTTTTTCCTTAGTATCCAGTGCTCAGAAGTAGAATTGGGATGCGCTCCACCGGTAAACCAGCTATGATGATACCTTAGCGAGTAGAAGCGTTTGTTGAAAAACAGGATATCAGCTTTATCGTAGTAAAAATGGTGCCGAAGACTGGCAGCGTTCGGGTATGCTTCATAAATATCCTTCATAGACATGAAATTCTTTGAATATTCTGAAAAATTATCTTCAAAGAAAGCTTCCGGGTCACTGAACATTATCAATGACGTATCTTTCAATCCCTCGATCTTTTCAGCTTCCATATCGTAGGTCATTGATGGACTTGTCGTATCTCCCTCGATCATAAAGCATTCGGCTGAAAATATCAGGGGTTTGGACAGGAGAATGACCGGAACTATAAAGTATACCAGGATTGCTCTAAACTGTTTCAAAATCATATTACTTGTTAAGATGCGATTCTTGCCGAAGCCTTGGCGTAGGATGAGGCGCAGGTGAAAATCGCGTTTCTACATTGCATAAAATCATGTTTTTTTCTTCTCGATCTGCAGAACGGCCATAAAAGCTTCCTGAGGCACCTGAACGGCCCCCACCTGCTTCATGCGTTTCTTCCCTTCTTTCTGACGTTCAAGGAGTTTACGTTTTCTGCTGATGTCTCCCCCATAACATTTGGCGGTTACATTTTTACGTAAAGCTTTTACATTTTCCCTGGCCATGACCTTGGATCCAACCGCTGCCTGAATGGGGACTTCAAACTGATGTCTGGGAATTAGTGAACGAAGTTTGACCACTAGTTCCCTACCCTGATACTGGGCATCTTCACGGTGGATGATCATTGACAGAGCATCTACAGATTCACCATTGATCAAAACATCGAGTTTTACAAGATCGCCCGGACGATAGCCGATGTATTCATAATCAAAAGAAGCATATCCCCTGCTGACAGTCTTTAATTTATCATAAAAATCAAAAACGATCTCAGAGAGAGGTATTTCATAATAAAGCTGAACCTTAGTCTTGTCCAGATAATGTGTGTTCTTATAGATAGCACGTTTTTCCTGAGTGAGTTTCATCAGTCCGCCAATATATTCCGGTGGCGTGATGATCTCAGCTTTTACATAAGGCTCTTCTACCCTTTCAATATCAGCTTGCGGCATTTTTGCCGGAGTATCAACTATGATCATCTGACCGTTTCTCAAATATGCGTGATATTCAACATTGGGAACCGTCGAAACGATTTCCTGGTCAAATTCACGTTCCAGACGTTCCTGGACGATCTCCAGATGCAGCATTCCCAGAAAACCACAACGAAAACCAAAACCAAGAGCATCCGAGGTTTCGGGTTCAAAATGAAGAGATGCATCGTTAAGTTGCAGTTTTTCAAGTGATTGTCGCAGTTCATCGTAATCCTCATTCTGCACGGGATAGATACCCGAAAAGACCATCGATTTCATTTCTTTATAACCGGCAAGCGGTTTAGCGGCAGGATTTTGCACGGTTGTGATCGTATCGCCAACTCTTAGGTCCTTGATGTTCTTGATCTGTGCAACGACATAACCTACATCTCCGGCATTCAGGACATTGGTCTTGATCCGTTTTAAGTGGAAATGCCCGACCTCAGTGATCTCATATTCATTTTTCGTAGCAAATGAACGGAGTTTCTGCCCGGCCCGGAGCTCACCTTCCATAACACGAACATATGGAATAGCTCCCCGATAGCTATCAAAAACGCTGTCGAATATCAATGCTCGTGTCGCTATTTTTGTATCTGATGCGGGTGGTGATATTCGTTTTACAATAGCTTCCAGAAGATCGTTTATGCCCAGACCTGTTTTTGCGGAGGTTTGAATGATATCTTCGGGTTCGCAACCGATGAGATCGATGATCTGTTCGATGGAAGATTCTATCTGTGCTCCCGGCAGATCTATCTTATTGATAACCGGAATGATCTCCAGATCGTTCTCAAGCGCAAGAAAAGTATTCGAAACGGTTTGAGCTTCGATACCTTGTGAGGCATCTACCAGCAGCAAAGCTCCTTCGCAAGCGGCTAATGACCTGGATACCTCATAAGAGAAATCAACGTGTCCTGGCGTATCGATCAGATTCAGGATATAATTTTTTCCGTCCCTAGCTTTATAATTCAATCGTATTGGATGTGATTTTATGGTGATGCCCCGTTCACGTTCCAGATCCATATCGTCAAGGACCTGTTCTTTCATCTGGAATTTATTCAGTGTACCTGTTGTTTCCAGAAGGCGGTCTGCCAATGTGGATTTACCGTGGTCGATATGGGCAATAATGCTGAAATTTCGAATGTTTGTGCTCATAGCGGAAATATAAAGAGACAAGAGATAAACTCCAATAGACAATTAAAGAGACAAGAGATAAACTCCAAACTCCAAAAACCAATAATCAAGAGATAAAATTCAATAAACTATCATGAACAATTAATTGACAATTTTCAATTATCAATTATCAATTGTTATTATGTTCTTTGTCATGTCTTGAATTAAATTTATATTTAATATTAGTAACATTGGTTTTATGAAATTCATCAAATACATTTTATTTCTTCTTATGATCATAAGTGCTGTATATGCAACAGATACACCCTATTGTCTCGAATTCCATGATAATGATCATGTTTATATAAATGATGAACCCCTTAGATTCACAACAAGATTTACCATCGAATGCTGGTTCAATGTTCATGAATTTACCGATAGTTCGGCCTTAATAGATTTTGGAAGCAATGAAATTGAGAGCAATTCATTTTTCGGATACGGCATTTATACCCTTGACAGTAATCGTATTTCGATCAGACTTTCAAATTCCTTAAGATCTTTTGAACTTGTTTTGGACAGTATAAGCGCAAATATCTGGCAACACCTGGCAGTAACCTATGATAAATTTAAAAATGATGAAAATATTGTTGTTTTTCTAAATGGTCAGGTCCATAAAAAAGCCGATTGCAACGTTTATCTGGAATATCCTGAAACTGTCAGGCCTTATGGTATGCATATCGGAGCTTTTTATGATCATCCACACTTGAAAGCATTTAACGGTGAGCTGGATGATGTCCGTTTTTGGTCAGTGCTTAGGACCAACGAAGAGATACGAACGAATATGGACTGTGTTTTAAGCTCCGAAACTCAGGGGCTTGTAGGATATTATACTTTTGATCAGGAAGCTGATTCACTGTTGTATGATCTGAGCGAAAATGAAAATCACGGCATACTTGAGAATATGAGTGATACTTCATGGCATTTTTCATATGCCCATATTGCCGTTGAACAGCCTGCTGATGTATCCTTTGACCGTTTGGTTTTGCCTTGGACATCCTCACATACATTCACTTCTTATTGCGTCGATATGTCTTATGATGAAGATTTTTCTTCATCAATATCCGGGTTTCCGGTTTATGATGTCTCAACGAATTATTTTATCGTTGAGGATGTAGAGCCCGGAACCTATTATTTTAGGGTTAAAGGACATTATGATGGTGAAGACCTTGAACAGGAACCCTGGTCGGATATACAATCCGTTTCTACCGTTACCGATGCTGCCACTCCAATAGAGCTTCTTGATTTTTCATTATTTTTGGAAAGATCCAATGTGCATATTTCATGGCAAACCGGAAGTCAAACCGAGAATGCATTTTTTCTGCTTGAACGCAAAACCGAAAATCTTGATTGGGAGGTCATTCAACGGATCACGGGTGCCGGGACAAGTTCCGAAAAACTCGAATACTCATATATAGATCGAGATGTTGAGATGGGAAAGACTTACAGTTATCGGCTGTTAGACGTTTCCTATTCGGGTGAAACCGGCATTTCCCAAACTTTGAATATCATAATACTTGAAGAAAATCACGATATAATAAATGATCTTGAATTCTTCTCAATCTATCCGAACCCTTTTAATCCCGAAACAAGAATATCTTTCAATCTAAAAGAGCCCTCATCTGTCATTATAGACATATATACACTTACCGGCAAACGTATTGATCGAATTTGCAACGAGAATTTTGAGAGCGGATATCACGAAATGAGTTGGCGTCCAAAAGATTTAACATCGGGCATTTATTTGCTTGCGGTCAATTCTCAAAACTTATATAAAACCCATAAGATATTATATATCAAATAGATTTTTTATCTTGAAAGGACAAAGATGAAAAGAATAATACCGATCTTTATACTGATCTCATTGCTTAATTTTTCTTGCTCGCTCCTGAGTTTTAAACGTATTAACTCTCCCGATCATCACATATCGATAAGAGTTGATGTTTCAGACGACGGTATCCCCTATTATCGTATCAAATATTATAGAAAAACCGTCGTTGACACCTCTTATCTGGGATTCGAGTTCGATAAGGATACAAAACCGTTTGGTGAATTTGAAGTTATTCAAAGAAAATTTGATCTTCAACGCAACGAAAAATGGGAAATGCCGTGGGGAGAACAACGATACGTCAAGGATGAGTACAATGCAATGACAGTATATTTTCGTGAGGTCGAAGCGCCTTTCCGAGAGATACAAATACAGTTCAAAGTATATGATGACGGATTGGGATTCCGTTATATTCTGCCCGATCAGGAGGGGCTTAAAGATCTGGTCATTCTTGATGAAAAAACAGAGTTCAACCTTAAAAATGATCACGATGTCTGGTGGATCCCGGGAGACTGGGACATTTATGAACATCTTTACAACCATACGCGCTTAAGTGAGATAAACGCAATTCAGTTCAGGAACCATCAAGCGCTTGCCCAATCTTATATTCCATACAATGCGGTCAATACTCCGGTAACCATGAAGACTGAAACAGATAAATATTTAAGTTTTCATGAAGCTAACTTAAGCGATTATCCCGGGATGACCCTGATGATCGATACACTTAAATTAAAAATGACAAGCGAACTTGTCGGTGATGCAAATGAGATCAAGGCAACCATTAAGACACCTTTCAAAACACCCTGGCGAACCATTCAATTGGCAAAAAAGGCTGCCGATCTTATAGAATCCAATTTGATACTCAATCTGAACGAACCTGCAAAAATCGACGTATCCTGGTTTAAACCGACCAAATACATGGGGATTTGGTGGGATATGCATATCGGGACAAAAACATGGGATCATGCCAGCGGTCGTCATGGGGCCACAACAGAATATGCAAAAAAATATATAGATTTTTGTTCAGAAAACGATATTGGCGCATTACTGGTGGAAGGATGGAATACCGGCTGGGAGCATTGGTTCGGTGATTTTGACCGGGAAGGTGTTTTTGATTTCGTAACACCATATCCCGATTACGATCTCAAGGAAGTTGTCCGTTATGGTAAAGAAAATGGTGTTGAGATCATCATGCACCACGAAACATCAGCGGCACCCAGAACCTATGAAGCACAATTGGATACGGCTTATGCCTTAATGAACGAATTGGGTATTTCAGCAGTTAAAACGGGATATGTTGGCAAGATCATTCCCAAAGGTCATTATCATCATGGTCAGTGGATGGTCAAACACTACAGAAAAGTCATTGAAACCGCCGCAAAATACAATATCGCGGTCAACGCACATGAACCGATCAAAGCAACCGGGATCCGACGCACATATCCCAATGCGATTTCCCGGGAAGGGCTCCGCGGTCAGGAGTTCAATGCCTGGTCACCCGATGGCGGCAATCCTCCCAACCATTTGCCGACAGTAGCCTTCACGCGTATGCTGGCAGGACCGATCGACTTTACTCCCGGCATATTCAATATTAAACTTGAGCCATATAAACCTGATAATCAAATAAATACAACTCTTGCGCATCAGCTTGCCCTATATGTGGTCATATACAGTCCGGTGCAAATGGTCCCTGACCTGATCGAGAATTACGATGGACATCCCGCTTTTCAATTCATACGTGATGTGGGTGTGGACTGGGATGAAACACGGGTGTTGGATGGAGAAGTCGGAGAGTTTGTTATCATAGCACGCAAAGAACGCGATACGGATAACTGGTTCCTCGGAAGCATAACGAACGAAGATCCGAGACGAATAGTAATTAACTGTGATTTCCTTGATAAGATCCAGAAGTACAAGGCGATCATTTATTCAGACGGCAAAGATGCTCACTGGGATGAGAATCCGACGGATTATCAGATAGATACGGTCGAAGTATATCACAGAAGCGATATTGTATTGAATCTGGCTGCCGGAGGAGGATGCGCAGTATCATTTTTCCCGATAGATAAATGATGTGGCCGGTGACTAGTCACTATTCACTAGTTACTTCTTTCTCATACT
>CAYVLJ010000050.1:0-1919 GCA_964452375.1 uncultured bacterium
TTGAAGAATTGACCTTTGAAACGGTCCGTGAAATTTACAATAAAGTTGACCCTGAGGGATTCATTCTTTCCATGGGCGGCCAGATCCCGAACAATCTGGCGGTGAGATTAAATGAGAATGGCTTGAGAATTCTGGGTACCACCACGGAAAATATCGACCGGGCCGAAAACCGCTCCAAATTCTCAGCCATGCTGGATGATCTTGAGATCATGCAGCCCGAATGGAAAGCCCTGACCGATACAAAATCTGCACTGAAATTCGCCAATGATGTCGGATATCCCGTGTTAGTACGCCCATCATACGTACTTTCCGGTGCTGCCATGGCGGTTGCGACGGGTGATCTTGAACTGAAAGGTTTCTTGCTGGCCGCTGCAGACGTCTCAAAAGAATACCCTGTTGTGATCTCAAAATTCTATGAAAATGCTAAAGAACTGGAATTCGATGCGGTGGCGCAAGATGGAGAAATTATTGCCTACGCGATCTCGGAACACGTTGAGAATGCGGGTACACACTCCGGTGATGCGACCCTGGTATTGCCTCCTCAACGCACTTATTTCGAGACCGAGCGCCAGATACGTAAAACCTCGGCTAAAATAGCCAAAGAACTCAATATTAACGGTCCATTGAATATCCAGTACATTGCCAAAAATAACGAGGTCCGTGTGATCGAGTGTAACTTGCGTGCATCCCGAAGCTTCCCTTTTGTATCAAAAACATTGAAAAAGAACTTTATCGAGATAGCCACTAAAGTCATACTGGGTGAAAAACAGGATAAGGTCCGTATACCGCTTTACGACTATGAATACGTATCCGTCAAGGCGCCGCAATTTTCCTTTACACGACTCAGGGGCGCCGATCCGGCAACTGGAGTGGAGATGTCTTCTACGGGAGAAGTCGCTTGTTTAGGTGATAATTTTCATGAAGCTTATCTTAAAGCACTGATCTCGGTTGGATTTAAATTTCCCGTTACCAGCGTATTGATATCATCCGGTCCCACTGAATCAAAGGCTGAATTGCTTCCCAGCGTTAAACTATTGTCCGATATGGGCATCATAATCTTTGCGACGGGCGGCACGCAGGACTTCCTGACCAAGCACGATGTACCCAGTCTGAAACTTAACTGGCCTCTGGATGAAGAAAAACCCGATGTGATCGAATATCTTAAAGAAGGCAAGATCGACCTTGTTGTAAATATTCCCAAAAACTACAATGAAGATGAGTTGACCAACGATTACGCTATCCGGCGGGCTGCCGTGGATTACGCTGTACCGTTGATCACTAACCGTCAGGTTGCCATGCGCTTGTTTGAAGCCGTGTCTAAAACTGACATTGATTCCCTGAAGATCAAAAGCTGGGATGAATACAAAACATAAAAACCCTCCTTCGCAGAAGGCATACTACGCCGAAGTAGCTTCGGCTACGTAGGCTGTGCTTTGGAAGGGCAGACGTGAGACGTAAAATGTCTGAAAACGTATATTTAAAAAATGTAGAGACGCAATTAATCGCGTCTCTTTTTTATATCATCAAAAACATAATCCTGATGGCCTTCAAACCTTAAACCTTTTGACCTCCAATGAAAAATGTTATCCCGGACTTGCATGTCCTGCGAAGCCTTGTGCGTAGCAGGAATCCGGGACCTAACCGGTTGCATTGCTTCGTAAGATGAGGGAGTGATCTATAAATGAGATCCCGGATAAACAATCAACCAACTCCAAAGGAGTCCCTGCGAGACTGGCGGATTATTATCCGGGATAACGTATTTTGATTGTATTTGTACGCAAGAATTTTCAATTTTGTTTATTCCGTCTTTAGCTAGAGCTACGGCTGACAAGCGTTTATCTTTACTCACTCCAGATCCCAGACCCCTCATAAATAAAAAAACCCCGGCCAATGGCGGGGGCTTGCTTTAGTCATGTTAA
>CAYVLJ010000050.1:1929-13782 GCA_964452375.1 uncultured bacterium
CTTGAAAATTGTTACTTCAATCGTCTACCGTAGGGATGCCTATGGCATTGGGATTTCTTACCTTGACGAATACTGTTCAATGATACCGATCTGACGGATCGCGATCGATACATGTTCAGAATTGGGATAGTAGGTAAGGAGATTCTGGAATTCACTGATGGCCGATCTCATTTTGCCCATCTTGAAATAACAGAAGCCCAGTTTCAACTGTGTATCGTCATATTTGTCAAAGGCATTTGTGTTAAAGACCATATTAAAGGCATTATAGGCTTTTTTGTACTGACGAAGGGCATAATAGCTCTCTCCGATCCAATACTGAATATTGCCGGCCAAATAATGTTTGGGACGTTCATTGATAAGACGTTCAAAGATCTCAACCGCATCGCTGTAACGTTGATAATAAAATTTATTCAAACCGTCTTTATAACTTTCCATGAAAGGATCTACCCTGATGATCTCTTCAACCTTTACTTCAGGAACGATCTTCTCGGGTTTAACGATAACTTCTTCCATTTCATCTTCCGTCAAGACCTCGGCCAGTTCCTCGGGAGTTTCAACGGTTTGTTCGGCAATGACCTTTCTTGAACCAAAGAAAATTGGCATATCGTTCAGATTCTGTATATAGCCATTCATTCTTGCGAGAACGCCTATCAGGGTATCCGTTTGCATTTCCATCATATCATTCTCTACCTCGATCCTATCAAGTTGAGCATGAAGTTTTGTTGTACGTGCAATATAATATTCATCCATAGAGGCAAAAGCCAACGTCATGGTATCTCTTAAGTTCTCGATCTTTCTGTCAAGAAGCGTGATGTCACTGTTATCGCTGTTGATGATGATGGGTTCGCTTTTCGCTTCGGGAGCAGGATTACTGGCACAACTTGAAAAGACCCCGACAACAAGGATTAAGATCATCAACGGAAAAATTATTCTTTTCATAAAAGACCTCGCTTAGTTTTATTCCGACAAATATTAAAAAAATTCGCGGTTAACAAAAATTATTTTATATTTTATGGGATTTTTTAGGTTCATTTTACTTATTTTATAATAAAAGGAGCTGTATATGAAAGAAAAAGAAGTAAAACTGGTTGAATTTCAAAATGATACGCTTGCCGAAATGGTCAAAGATGTATTAAACCAAAAAGGTATTCATTTCCGCGCTAAAAGCGATATTATACAATCGGCGCTGATCGTTGAAGGGAATGCAGCATCGGGAGCCTTTACGATAATTTATGTAAAAGAAAAAGATTTGCAAGCAGCTCAGGATGCCATTGCGGGCATGGTATAAGCGGGAAGGATCTATGCAGAAAATTCGGAGCATTAAAGGAACCCATGATATATTACCGTGGGATATACACAAATGGCAAAAGATAGAAAATGTCCTAAATGAAGTTTTTTCATCTTTCGCATGTAAAGAGATCAGAACACCCGTATTTGAAAAAACACAGCTTTTTTCAAGAGGTGTTGGTGAATTCTCGGATATCGTCAGTAAGGAAATGTATACTTTTGAGGATAAAGGTGGCGAGAGTTTAACCCTGCGCCCCGAGCTGACGGCCTCTGTTGCCCGGTCATTTATTCAGCATAATTATCAGCAAGTGTCTTCCCTTCATAAATTATGGTACTTTGGACCTTTGTTCCGTCAGGAAAGACCGCAAGCCGGCCGGCAGCGTCAATTCCATCAATACGGGATCGAATTCATCGGGACACCGCATCCCGAAGCCGATTCGGAAGTGATCGATATTGCGTGTACGGTCTATAAAAAACTCGGTCTGCAAAATTGGGAATTGCATGTGAATTCCATCGGCAGTATCGAAGCCAGAAAAAAATATATGGATATTCTGCGAAAAGCCCTGGAACCTCACAAGCAAGATCTCTGTGAAACCTGTCAGAACCGTTTTGATGCTAATGTCCTGAGACTCTTTGATTGTAAGAATCCCGGTTGCCGGGAAATCCTTAAAGATCATGCGCCTTCCATCCTTGATCATCTTTCCGATGAGGACGAAGAACATTTTGAAAAAGTTAAAGAACTCCTGGATGCGGCAGGGATTGAATATATTGTAAATCCTGCTTTAGTAAGAGGGCTGGACTATTACACCAGAACGACCTTTGAGATCAAAGGAACAGCTTTAGGTGCTCAGGACGCTTTGTGCGGCGGCGGCCGTTACGACGATCTCATTGCTGATCTGGATGGACCGGAAATACCCGCTGTCGGCTTTGCCGCCGGGGTTGAGAGATTGATAATGGCCATGGAAGCGGAAAACCTGTTTGATGATGAACAAAGTTATATCGATCTTTTTGTTGCACCGATGAATATCGCCTGCCTTCAGGGAATTACTCCAAAGGTCCATGAATTGAGAGAGAAAGGTTATCGTGTTCACGTAGAGCTTTTACGCCGTTCAGTCAAAGCTATGATGCGGGATGCCAATCGCCAGCATGCCGCCTGGGTTACGGTTATCGGCGAGCAAGAGCTGGAAAGCGGAAAGCTCAAACTTAAGAACATGATTGAAAATGATCAGGTTGAAGTTGATCTGAACAATGTTGAAAATATTTTAACCAAGAAATAGATTGTATGAACACATTTGATTTTATTAATAATTATTTTACCGGTTCGAAACCAAAGATCGGTATCGTTTTGGGGTCAGGATTAAATAATCTTCTTGATTCCATTCAGATCGAAAAAACACTTTCCTATGCCGATATACCCGGATTTCCGCATTCTACGGTACCCGGGCATGAAGGTGCTTTTGTTTTAGGAAAAACCCGAGGTATTCAGATACTGGCGGCAAAGGGACGATTCCATTTTTATGAAGGTTATGACCTGGAATCGGTGTTATCGATCATGAAAAGCTTTCGATCGGTAGGAATAGAAAAGGTGATCATTACGAATGCAGCCGGCTTAATGAATGAAAAGCATAAACCGGGTGACATCCTTTTGATCAACGATTGTATCGATATGACAAAACAAACCGCAGTGCTACAACCCGATACCCGCCTCATCAGTCAGGAAGAACAAGATATTGCATTCAAGGCTTCGGAATTATCCGATGTGGCCCTGGGGCAGGGAACCTATGTTTGGACTACGGGACCATCATATGAAACCCCCGCCGAAATCCGCTACTTCCAATCGCTTGGCGGAGATCTTGTGGGCATGTCTACCATGCCCGAGATCATGTGGGCGCGAGAGAACGGAATGAAAGTATTCCCCTTTTCATGTGCAACGAACTGGGCTGCCGGAATATCACCGCAGCCTCTGACCCATGAAGAGGTGAATGAGACCGCGCAACATGTGCGCGAAGATCTGACAAATTATATTTTGACACTTTGTAAACTTATCGGAGACTAATAATAGATGATGAAACATCCCCCCGGATGTCACAGGATAGCAGGACGTACCTATTTTACACTGTATGCTCCCTTTGCGTCGCAGGTTCGTCTTTTACTTTTCGAAAAATGTCAAGATCAGAAAGCGATGGAATCACTGCCCATGCGATCCATTGGCGGCGGTTTTTGGGAATACTCCGATATTCGCTCTTATGAGGGCTTGTATTATGCCTACAGGATCGACGAGCAATCCCGAACCATAGCCGATCCCTATGCCATATCTGTATCCACATTTAATGATTTTCATCAGGAAGCGAAAGCTTACATCCCCATAAAGGATTTCGATTGGGAAAACGACAGTTTTATAACAATAGAGGATCCGCGGGATCTGATCATCTATGAAGCTCATGTCAAAGATATGACAGCTCATGCTTCTTCTAAAGCAAAGCAGACGGGTACTTATTCGGCGATGATCGAGAAGATACCATATTTGAAAGAACTTGGGATCAACGCTATTGAATTATTACCCGTACAGCAATTCACCAATTACGAACCGCCTTTTGAAGAGGCCATTCATTATGTAAAGAATACTTGGAACCCCTATGCTTATAATCACTGGGGATATATGACCTCTTTTTTCTTTGCTCCCGTAAATTTCTATTCCACACAAGGTACAATAAAAAAAGGCAGTTGGTCCGACCCGGCCGGAAAAGAGATCATTGAATTCAAATCCATGGTAAAAGAATTTCACAAAGCCGGTATAGCTGTCATCATGGATGTGGTATACAACCATATAGCCCAGTATAATTTAAATCCTCTCAGATTACTGGCCGAACAGCATTATGTAGATCCGAACGCCAATGCCAGCGGATGCGGGAACGATGTGCGTTCGGAATCTCCTGTCATGAGAAGACTTATTCTGGATTCCGTTCGGTATTGGGCTGAAGAATACCATATTGACGGTTATCGTTTTGACCTTGCCGGTCTTCTTGACGACGAAACCTTATCACAGATAAGGAAGGTCGTTAAAAGTATCAATCCCAACGCCATTTTAGTTGGCGAACCCTGGGGAAAACGCTATTTCCCGCAACGAATGAGCGATTTGAAATTCGGTATATGGAACGATTTATACAGAAACGGGACAAAAGGTGAGAATCCTTTTAACAGGCAAGGTTATATTTTTGGAAAATGGGATCGGGATTTTAATAAAGATAGTTTTATAAAATTATTGACCGGATCGCTGAAAAAAGATGGCGGATTGGTGTCTGACAGCCGTTATACGGTCAATTATCTCGCATCCCATGATGGATATACACTTGGCGATTTTATCCGCATAGCGTTCAGGAATAGCATCAAGCCTGTCACTCAGGATCGTCTTGAACATCTCCGGTTAAATAACGATGAAATGAAAATCGCTAAACTGGCGGCATTTGTCCTGACATGTTCCCAGGGTATCATGATGATGCATGCAGGTCAGGAATTTGCGAGAACAAAGGTCATTCGCGAACAAGAGGGTGTTAAAGATCCTGCTGCGGGTGAAATGGATCACGATTCCTATAACAAAGATAATGAAACAAATTATATCAATTATCAGGATGTTGAGGTAAATCGGGAACTATTTGATTATTATCGCGAACTGATCCCGTTACGAATGCATTTTAAGGAACTTCGTTCGGCGGACAGAAAACAGATCACTCTCATTGCATCCAAAGACAATGAATTCGGACTCGGCTATCTTGCGCGTTCAGCAAAAAGAACGGTCGCAGTACTTGTGAACACTTCTCCCGATAAAACAGCAGAATTCACCATTGACGAAGGCCACTGGAATATTCACGCGAACGGTGAATTTGCGTCTGTTCAGCCAAGGGGAACGCTGAGTGGGGGGAAGGTTGAGCTTTTGCCTCGTTCGCAATGTTTATTGATCAAAAACAATAGTTAAACTAGTTTATAAAGCCTTAGATACTGGGGTGTGCATAATTTTGTGTCAATGGTCTTTCAATCAAAGTTCCTCATACGCTTCCTCCTTCGGTCAACCTTCGGAGGATTTTTAACTTCAAAGAGTATAGCAAAGTGATTTAATGCCGCCTTCTCCCAGAGGGATGCCTTTGACACAATTCATGATCGGGTTGATATTATTGCAACCATTTTTTCGTATGGGATTTATAACAGGTCAACAGGCAAACCATTGACGCCCAATGCCGATCCAAAGCCAAATTGGTTTGGTAGGGAAGCGGAACGCTTCGTAACGAATAACGAAAATTCTTGAACCCCGACGGGGTTCTATTCTTTGGGGGTGGGAAACTATATTCTTCTTGGATCCCGATGGGATCCTCAAAAGATAACTCATTTTGATAAAAGGACTCCGCAGGAGTCCAAGAAGAATATAGCAATTTACACATTTTATTTCCGACTCCATAGGAGTCGAAGAATTAAGGGTTTAAACATTTATAGAATTTGACTCATTTCAAAATTTCCGTATCATGATATTCAGAGAGATCTCGCTACGCGACCCAACGGGCTGAAATAAGACTGATCCGTCAGCTGACGGACAGCCTGACATTGTTCAGGATGCCGCGTTCTTTTTTTGTGCCTCAAGATACTTTGCGCCCACACTTCCTGTGCCCTTGTTTACCTTTGCGGGTAAATATTTTCTTTTCTTTGTTCCTTTACACCTTCGCTCTACGAGCTATGGTGCACAGGTGTGGTACTCTGTGGCTTTCCCCCTTCGCTCTTCGAGCTACGGAGGACAAGTGTGTGAGGTATTGTGCCTTATGATTCTTCGCACCTTTTGGTCTTCATATTCCACTTTACAATCATTATATTAACGCATTGAAATAGTTGAAAGAGATTGAAAATAATTCATAATCCATAATTCATAATTTCTCCTTTTAAACGCATAAAGCATTAAATTACATCATGAAAATTAAACTAATGATATCAGCATGTCTCATCGGCATCAACTGTCGCTACGACGGAAAGGATAATGCTCTCGAGCCCTCAGTTATTGATCAATTGAATGAACATTTTGATCTTGTGCCCGCTTGTCCGGAACAATTGGGAGGTCTGTCCACACCGAGATTACCTTCCGAAATTCAGGAAGATGGAAAGGTCTTGAGAAATGACGGACTTGATTTGAGCCGCGAATTTTTAAATGGAGCACAAGAAGCCCATAAGATAGCGGAGCTAAGCGGATGTAAAACTGCATTGCTCAAATCCAATTCGCCATCTTGTGGTAATGAAAAAGTTTATGACGGAAATTTTAAGGGAATATTGGTGAAAGGAAAGGGAGTGACAGCGAAATTATTTGATAAAAAGGGGATAAAAGTGTATAATGAAAAACAAATACATGAATTGATAAAGGAGTAGAAATATGTTCGATCCTAGAGAAAAGAAATTGGCGGAATTACTTGTTAATTATTCAACTGACGTCCAAAAGGGAGAAAATGTCCTTATAGAAGCTTTTGATATCCCGGATACTTTTATTAAGCAGTTGATCCGTGCGGTAAGAGCGCGTGAAGGGAATCCATTTGTCAGTATCAAACATAATTCCGTTCTCCGTGAACTGTTTAAGAACGGCACCGATGAACAGATCACATTCAGCGGTGAATATGAAGCCCATCGTATGAAGAATATGCAGGCATATATCGGCGTGCGCGGAACTATGAACATTACGGAAATGTCCGATGTGCCCGCTAAGGATATGAAACGCTATCAAACCTTGTGGAGTCAGCCGGTGCATACAGGTATCCGTGTTCCCAAGACCAAATGGGTGGTTCTGCGCTGGCCGACACCTTCAATGGCACAGCAGGCAGGAATGAGCACGGAAGAATTTGAGGATTTCTACTTCGACGTCTGTACGCTTGATTATCCCAAGATGGCGGAAGCGCAGAAAACCTTAATGGCGCTTGAAGAAAAGACGGATAAGGTTCACATTAAAGGCCCGGGTGAAACGGACCTGAAATTCTCTATCAAAGATATTCCGGTCATTCAATCCTGCGGCTTACGCAATATTCCCGACGGCGAAGTATTTACAGCACCCGTTAAGGATTCAGTGAACGGTGTGATCGAATACAATACGCCGACTTTATACCAGGGAACCGTGTTCGAACGGGTCAAATTGACCTTTAAAGACGGAAAGATCATTGACATCGACGGTGATGACAAAGACAGACTTGAAGAAATATTCAATACGGATGAAGGCGCGCGTTATGTAGGCGAATTTGCTATCGGTATGAATCCCTATATCAATCGTCCGATGAAAGATATCCTTTTCGATGAAAAGATCGCCGGTTCAATTCATTTTACCCCAGGGAATTCTTACGACAATGCCTTTAACGGAAACCGTTCCGCCATTCACTGGGATCTTGTCCTAAGACAAACACCCGAATGCGGAGGCGGAGAAGTTTGGTTCGATGATGTGTTGATCCGAAAGGATGGCGTTTTTGTTCTGGATGAACTTAAAGCTCTAAATCCTGAGAATTTGAAATAGACCCATCGTCCAACCGACCATTCGATCAACCGACCAATCGATCAACCGACCAATCGATCAACCGATCAATCGATCAACCGATCAACCGACTAATCGAGTAAACGAATGATCCAGGTCAGGACAAGGTTAGGAGTTAGACTGAATGGTTTGTAGAGACGGCGATTTATCTCGTCTCATATACATGATTACCAATGCAATTTTTTGAAAATCATAGAGATATATGAATAAAATTCCACAAATTGTATCTGCCAGAAAAGTACCGAGATACCACTTTGAAGATATCCTGAAAGCGGTTGAGGAGATCTATACCGCCGCAAAGGGTCCCGATCCGAAGGGTAAGAAAGTCCTGCTGAAGCCCAATATTCTGGCTGATGTGGCACCCGAACGTGCAGTAACGACGCACCCGGAAGTTTTTAGGGCATGTGCCGTGTTCTTTCAGCAAAAAGGAGCAACGGTAGTTGCGGGCGATTCTCCGGCATTGCATTCAACCGGATTTAAAGCGAAGGTTTGCGGAATAGGTCCCGTATGTAAAGAGCTGGATATCGAATGGGTCGATTTTACCAAGGACCCCATACACAAGAACGGTTTTAAATTCGCCAAGATCATTGATGAAGTGGATATGATCATTTCTCTTCCAAAGTTCAAAACTCACGAACTGGCATATTTTACCGGTGCGACCAAAAATCTTTTTGGTTTGATCCCCGGATTATCAAAAGCGATGCTTCATGCAAAATATCCGAACCGTCACTCATTTTCTGCAATGGTAGTGGATGTTATGCAGGCCGTAAGACCAACGTTTACGATCATGGATGCAATTATCGGCATGGAAGGAGCCGGTCCCCAAAACGGCACGCCAAAACATGTCGGATTGATATTGGGTTCATGTAATTTGATCGCTCTTGATGTTGTGGCAGCACAAATAGCAGGTTATGATCCAATGGATATCCCGATGCTTTCTTATGCGGTTGAGAATGGTATTCAACTGACTGATGAAAAAGATATCTATCTGGAAGGCGGAACTATCAAGGAACTGCGCGTTAAAAATTTTAAGCGCATACCGATTGACAGGCGCTATAATCTTGCTTTCATGGGTGTAAGATATGAGAAATTCAGACGGCGTTTTGACAGACGTCCCATCTTTGATCATGAGCGATGCATTCTCTGCGGCAAATGCGTTCAGATCTGTAAGGCGGAAGCTTTGAGTGTAATCGAAGGGAGAGTGCACATTCACGATCCCAATTGCATCCGTTGTTACTGCTGTCATGAAGTGTGCCCTGTGAATGCCATTGAAATAAAACGAAAGGTTTTTAAATGAAACGATTATTTGTGATCCTGATCACATTATTATCTGTAGGATTTGCCTGCACATCCGCCGTTATCAGTGGAAAAGCCACTGTTGATGGACGCCCTTTACTTTGGAAACATAGGGATACGGGTTCTTTGGAAAACAAATTGGTCTTTATCTCTGAGAAAGGCTACGACTTCATGGGTATTGCCAATGTGAAAGATCCGGAGAATAAAGATATCTGGATGGGAGTCAATGAAAAGGGTTTCGCCATCATGAATACCGCATCTTATAACATCAATGAAGGTCTTAGTTGTGATGTCGAGGATGACCAGGAAGGTTTATTTATGCGCCTTGCTCTTGAAACCTGTGCAACGCTTGAAGATTTTGAACAATTGCTGACCGTTTCATCTGGGAAATGGGGCATTGCAGCGAATTTTGGAGCTATCGATGCACAGGGCAATGCAGCATATTATGAAACCGGTTATTACGAATTTACAAAGTTTGATGCGAACGATCCGGAGACAGCCCCCGAGGGTTACTTGATCCGGACCAATTTTTCATTCACAGGCAAGGGTGATAACGGCGTCGGTTACATTCGTTTTGACGCCACCAAAAAATTGTTTTCAGAACAAGATGAGTTCTCCGTTGATTTCATATTGAACGAGGCCACCCGGAATTTGGATCATGGTCTATTGCAAGAGGATATCGGAAACATGAAACTTCCCCGGAATTTCGATGACAAGACGATGGTCGATTTTCAGGATTATATCGTCAGAAATTCCAGCACATCCTAACTGGTCGGTCAAGTTGTACTGCCGGGAGAAGAACCAAAAAAAACGATGCTTTGGCCGATCGTCGGATTCCCTTTGACCACTATGGCGACACCTGTTTTCTTTGGAGAGGAATTGCCTGAAGTGATCACGACAAATACACCGGAAGCACCTTTTCTACCGGCTGCATCATTAAAACTAAAACAAGAACTTTTTCCAGTGAAAAACGATGATCATAAAAATTATATTGATGTGGCAAAATTAAAAAACCGCAAGAAAACGGGATATCAGCAGATACTGATGGATGCCGAAAAAAAGATCATAGATAAGGTTAAAAACATTGATTCGAATTCAGATAAAGAAGTTATCAAAGAGTATTACAATTGGCTCGATCATTATGTTTTTGAAGTTTATGAAAAGCTGTTGCCTGATGAAAAGATCAAATGCGACCTGCCGAGATGCGGGGATGAGAAAGTCTGCGAATAGCAAGCATTCGAACAATCGAACATTCGAAGTAAACTATGAACTATAAATTAAGCACTGGGCACTGAGGGCTGAGGTGGTGAAGGGGAGAAGAGGAGAAGAGGAGAAGAGGGTGAGAAGGTAAGAGGGTTAGTATAGGAGAAAAACATTTAGAAAATACTAGTAAGTAATGTAAAAGTTTGGAATTTTCTTCAACGCTTCAACGCTTCAACGCTTCAACGCTTCAACGCTTCAACGCTTCAACAATCATTTCCAACGCAACGTTTTCTGTACAAATACACAAATGCTCCCACAATGAGCAAGGATCCGATAATGCTTAAAATATCCGGAATATCGCGCAGGAAGATGATGCTGATGACTGCAGTAAACAGAACGTGCATATACTTGTAAGGGGCGATATCGGATGCTCGTGCGTAACGATACGATTCGGTCATCAATAATTGACCGATACCCGCAAAAACACCAATGCCGAGCAAATATAACCATTCGCTAGTGCTTGGCATAACGAATGTGGCAACAGCACCCGGTAAGGTTAATATAAAAGAAACAAGTGAAAAATAGAAAACGATCGTTGCGGGACTTTCGCCCTTATTGTTCAGCATACGGATCAAGGCATAGGCAAAACCTGCAAATATGGCGGAAGCAAATCCCGCTAATGCCGGAATGGCCACTATATCAAATTGCGGTTTTATGATCAGCATGGATGCCGCAAAGGCAACAATGACCGCTATTATCTGATGTTTATTCAGTTTTTCCTTTAGCATTAATGCAGCAAACAATATCACAAAGAAAGGTGACAGTTTGTTAAGCATGGTCCCATCACTCAGATTCATATTCGAAATGGCATAAAAGTACATCATAACACCGCCAAGCCCACCCAGGCCCCGTAAAATAAGGAATTTACGATTTTCTTTTTTGCCCCAGAGAGAGTCGCCTCTTTTATAAATAATAATTACGGCAATGATAAGAGCGACAAGATTCCTGAAAAAAACTTTTTCAAAAAGCGGCAGATCACCGGCTAGCCGGACCATCAGGGACATAATAGCGAAGGAAAGGGATGAGACAGTCATCAAAAGAACTGATTTTCCGTAGTTTTTTTCCATCGGGGAATTTAGGGGAAAATTTAATTCAGTGCTATATAAAATATTATAAAGGCAATTTAATATTTAATGATATGCCTGATGGAAACGTTTAAAGGTTTATCGCCCTGTGTGCTATTTGGAGGGGCTTTGCGTCTTTTAAGCTTTAAAGCTTAGGATTTTTAATGGATGAAAAACAATAGTGACTGTCGTCTTGAGTGGATCCGCCGTAGCTTAGCGTAGGTGGAGGAGACGAAAGATCCATTCATGTCACAAAACTCCGAATCATGAATAGATCCTTCTCCCGATATGCATCGGGATCAGGATGACATACTTATTTGTGTCTTATTCTACCCTTGTGTCAGCCAAAAAAACTTTGTGACTTTGTGGTACTTTGTGTTTTTTTGAGAGGTATAGTGCCTT
>CAYVLJ010000051.1:0-11123 GCA_964452375.1 uncultured bacterium
ATCCAGATAGTAATAACCCGTCCTTAAGGGCGGGTTTTCTTTTATTTTTGAAAATCTGTGATTCGTTATCCGTGATCGGTGGTGGTTGGGTTAAGAATGTTTCATTCGACTCGAATTTAATAATTCAATTCGAGTCGATCATAACAATTCAATTCGAGTCGATCATAACAATTCAATTCGAGTCGATCATAACAAATTTAAATAATTTTGGAAATAGTTAAGATAATCAAATAATAATTTCTCTTATTAACTTTTAAATCGATAAATCATAAAATAATTCACATTTATACTAATTTCCCTTTGACTTCAATGTTTCGTGTGTTTAAATTCACGTATAATAAGGGAATGAATTAATAATGACTATGAATTTGCACATCCATCTCCATCATGAAGCTCCTTAGGGGCCGGGATGAGCAACATATGATCATAATTTATCCCGATCCCGTAAAAGGATCGGTTTTTTTTAATTATAAATAAAAGGAAAACCACATGTTAACACTGGCCATTCAGAAAAAAGGAAGACTGTCAACCAAGAGCATCGAACTTCTGGAACATTGCGGTATTCATCTGAGAAACACCGGCAGTGATAAGCTTAAAACATCAGCAGTGAATTTTCCACTTGATCTTCTTTTCTTACGTGATGACGATATTCCCCAATGCATTGAAGATGGTATTGCGGATATCGGAATAGTGGGTGATAACGTTGTGCTGGAGACTGAAGCAAGGATCGATAAGGTCATAGGACTCGGCTTCGGTAAATGCAGAATGTCCATCGCGATACCCAAACAGAATGATTATAAAGATATTTCGAGTTTAAAAGGCAAACGCATTGCCACTTCTTACGATAATATTCTACGAAAATATCTTGATAAAAAAGGAATTGAAGCCGAAATACACAAAATATCAGGTTCTGTTGAGATCGCACCGGGTATCGATATGTCGGATGCTATTTTTGATATAGTAAGTACTGGGAGCACATTAATATCAAACGGATTGAAAGAAGTTGAGAAGATCCTTGAATCTGAAGCCGGCATCTATAGCAATCAAGAGCTTGATCAAGAAAAAAAAGACCTTATAAGCAAACTTGTTTTTCGGATACGATCCGTAAATACGGCAAAAGATCATAAATATATTTTACTTAATGTACCAAACGATAAATTGGACCGGGTTTGCGATATCCTTCCTGGTATGAAAAGTCCTACGGTCATGCCATTGGGTGTGGAAGGATGGAGTTCTGTACATTCGGTCATCAAGGAAGATATGTTCTGGGATGTGATCGAACAACTGAAAGATGCCGGTGCCGAGAGCCTCTTGGTCACCGATATCGAAAAAATGATATTGTGAGGGAAAAATGAAGATCTACAAAAATCCACCGCGCGAAGAATGGGACGCGCTTTGTAAAAGGCCCCTGATGAATCAAACGAGATTGATGTCTTCGGTGAAAGACATTATTCGTATGGTTATGTTAAAGGGTGACAAGGCATTGATCGATTATGCAAAAAAGTATGATAAGGCCGATCTGAAGAATATTTTATGTACTTCCGAGGAGATCAAAGATTCTGAAAAAGAGGTTTCTGTCGTACTTAAAGACAATATTAGACTAGCGATTGCTAATATTAAAAAATTCCATGAAGCACAAATGCCGAAAAAGAAATTCATCAAGCCCATGCCGGGAGTCAGATGCTGGCGTGAAGCCAGAGCTATTGAAAAAGTGGGTATTTATATTCCCGGTGGGACGGCGCCTCTTTTTTCCACTGTTTTGATGCTGGCCGTTCCCGCTGTTATCGCAGGATGCAAAGAGATCGTGCTTTGTTCACCTCCCAGAGAAGATGGGACATTGCATCCAGCAATCATATGGGCTGCCAAAGAGGCGGGTGTGACACATATCTGTAAAGCCGGAGGTGCCCAGGCGATCGCAGCCATGACATATGGAACTGATAGCGTACCGGCCGTTTATAAGATACTGGGTCCGGGAAATCAATACGTAACAGCAGCTAAACTGGTTATTGCATCAACTGAGAATGTTGCTATCGATATGCCGGCGGGACCATCTGAAGTCCTCGTTATTGCCGACAAATATGGAGATATTGAATTTATCGCTGCTGATCTTTTGTCACAAGCCGAACATGGTGTTGATTCTCAAGCCATACTTGTTACCGATGATGAGGATATGCCGGAAAAGGTCCGTTCGGAAGTGATAGAACAACTGGATACCTTAAAGCGGTCTGAGATTGCAGAACACTCCCTTATTGACAGTAAGATCATTTATTTTGATGATCAGAGAACCTGTATGGAATTTTCAAACCACTATGCGCCCGAACATTTGATACTAAATACGCAAAATGCTATTGATATGATCGGTGATGTAGTGAATGCGGGTTCGGTTTTTGTTGGGGACATGTCGCCCGAATCGGTGGGAGATTATGCAAGCGGAACAAATCATACGCTTCCGACAGCCGGATATGCAAAAAGCTACAGCGGTGTTTCGCTTGATTCTTATTTTAAAATGGTGACTTTTCAGGCTTTATCTCAGAAAGGATTGAAAAATATCGGTCCCGCCGTTGAACATATGGCAAGGACGGAAGGTCTTGACGCACATCGTCAAGCCGTGTCACGGAGACTATCCAAAATTGAAAACCAATGAAAGTAAGGTATGGACATAGATATTAGATCACTGGCCAGAGAAAATGTGCTTAGAATGAAAAAATACGCTTCAGCGCGTGATGAATTCAGTGGAAAAGCAAAGGTTTTTCTGGATGCCAATGAAAATTCGTTCGGTTCCCCGGGTGAAAAAGAACTTAACAGATATCCCGATCCGCTTCAAAAAGTGCTAAGGGATAAAATAAGCGCCTATAAGGGCTTGTCTAATGTAGAGCGTCTCTTCCTTGGTAATGGAAGCGATGAGGCCATAGATCTTATCCTGAGGGCTTTCTGTGAACCGCGTGTAGATTCCCTGATGCTGCTTCCTCCGACATATGGAATGTATTCCGTTACAGCCAATGTAAATGATATCAGTATAATTGAAGTGCCGCTTAAAAACGATTTTTCGCTGGATGTTGAAAATATTATAGATATTGCGCAAAAGAAAAAGCCCAAGGTGATCTTTATTTGTTCACCAAATAATCCTTCTGCAAATGTATATGAAGAAAAAGATATTGAAAAAGTATTGAGATCTGTGGGGTCGCTTGTCATAGTTGATGAGGCATATATTGATTTTTCAAATAAGCCGTCCTGGGTTGAACGTTTGGATGAATTTAAAAATCTGATCGTTCTTCAAACATTTTCCAAAGCATGGGGGATGGCAGGGGCTCGTCTGGGTATGGCATTTGCCGATACCGAGATCATCGAGATCCTGAATAAGATCAAATATCCTTATAATATCAGTGATTGTACTGCAGATACAGTACTTAAGACCATTAAAGATCCCGGCAGAAAAGAAGAAATGGTATCTGCTATTAAAAGCGAAAGATCATTTTTGATGGGAGAACTTTCGAAAATGGATATTGTAAATGAAGTATTGACTTCAGAGGCCAATTTCTTCCTGGCGCGTTTTAGTGATCCCGATGGTGTTTATCGCTTTTTGACCCACGAAGGAATTGTAGTCAGAAATCGTTCCGATCAGCTGCACTGCGAAGGGTGTCTAAGGATTACCGTCGGTAAGCGCGAAGAGAACGAAATGCTTTGTAATGCCTTGAAAAAATACAGTGAAAAGGAGTCATCATGAAACGGGTCCTCTTCATCGATCGTGACGGAACCATCATTTCTGAAGTTCCCGATGAAACTATAGACAGTCTGGATAAACTTCAACTTATGCCTGGCGTGATTAGTGCTTTAAGAGATATTATTGAACATACTGATTATGAGCTTGTTATGGTTAGTAATCAAGATGGTTTAGGGCGTCCCGATTTTCCTGAAGAACGTTTCCATAAACCACATCGTTTCTTGATGGATCTGCTGGAAAATGAAGGGGTTAAATTTAAAGAGGTTCTGATCGACGGACATTATGAAGATGAAAATTCTCCTACCAGAAAACCAAATACGGGTATGTTAACGCAATACATGAATGCCGATTACGATCTGAAAAATTCATATGTGATCGGCGATCGTGATTCAGATATGCAGCTGGCACGAAATTTGCATTCAAAAGCCATATTTTTTGGTGAAGATAATGAGTATGCCGAACTTTCAACAACTTCCTGGAAGGATATCCGGTATCATCTGCTTAATCCCAAAAGAATAGCTGCTATCCGTCGTAAGACGAATGAAACGGATATTAGGATCAGGGTCGATCTTGACGGCAAGGGGAATTCAAGCATCTCAACCGGCATTGGTTTTTTCGACCATATGTTGGAGCTGTTCGCAAAACACTCCGGTATTGATTGCGAGATCAAAGTGACCGGTGACTTGCATGTTGACGAGCATCACAGTATAGAAGATACGGGATTGGCACTGGGCGAGGCTCTTTTAAATGCTTTAGGAAATAAACGCGGTATTGAGCGTTACGGTTTTCTATTGCCTATGGACGAATCTCGGGCACAAGTTGCCCTTGACCTGTCCGGCAGGCCCTATTTTATTTGGAATGTAGAGTTAAAGCGGGATTATATAGGAGAAATGCCAACAGAGATGTTCAAACACTTTTTTAGATCTTTATCGGATGGATTGAGATGTAACCTGCATATTTCTGCAGAGGGTGAAAATGAGCATCATATTGTCGAAGCCCTGTTCAAGGCATTTGCGCATTCAATGAAACAGGCATGTAAAATAAGTTCTCATGATTTACCATCAACAAAAGGGATCCTTTGATGTCCGTTGCGGTTTTAAAATATAATGCGGGAAATATCAGGTCGGTGCAGATCGCCCTGGACCGTCTTGGCGTCGATTCAACCGTTACTGATGATCCCAACCTTATAATGTCTGCTGAAAAGGTTATTTTCCCGGGTGTGGGGGAGGCCTCCACAGCAATGAATTATCTCAAGGAACGTGGACTCGACAAGTTGATCGTATCATTGAAGCAACCGGTTTTGGGAATCTGTCTCGGTTTGCAATTGATGTGCGCGCATTCCGAGGAAGGTAATACGGAATGTCTGAATATTTTCAATAATCGTGTAAAGCTTTTTCCCGCATCCGATAAAGTGCCGCACATGGGTTGGAACAGTATAACCGATCTGCAAGGGCCTTTATTCAAAGGTGTTGATGAAGGTTCGTACGTTTATTTTGTCCATTCTTTTGCCGCTGTTCCAGGTAAACACCAGATCGCCGGAACAAATTATATAATGTCTTTTGCATCTGCATTGCAAAGAGATAATTTGTATGCACTTCAATTCCATCCGGAAAAAAGCGGAGAGGTAGGACAAAAAATACTTCGAAATTTCCTGAAAATTTCGGTTTAGTAGTATAAAAAGTTAAGAAGTTTAGGGGTTTAGAAAGATTAAATGATAAAAATAATACCTGCTATAGACATTATTGACGGCAAATGTGTAAGGCTGACCAAGGGTGATTACAGGACCCAAAAGGTTTACGATGCAGATCCCGAAAGCATTGCAAGACAATATGCCGATGCAGGGATCAAGCGCTTACATGTGGTTGATCTGGATGGTGCAAGAATGGGAGAACTTGTTAATATTCAAACAATTAAGTCCATATGTAAGATAAGTGAATTGAATGTTGATCTTGGCGGCGGTATACAAAGCGATAGAGATATCGACAAAGCTTTCTCTTTAGGTGCAAAGCAGATCACTGCCGGAAGCATTGCTGCAAGAGAACCGGCAAGAGTTGAAAAATGGTTGAAGAAATACGGTGCAGAAAAGATCATTCTGGGCGCCGATTTTAAACATGGTATGATCGCCGTATCAGGGTGGCAGGAATCGGCAGGTTTTGATCTTATGAATTATCTTGATGACTATATTTCAAGAGGGATCAAAACAATAATATCGACTGATATTTCCAGAGACGGCATGTTGGAAGGATCCGCTGAAAAAACATATGAAACGATAAAAAAGAGATATCCCGAACTTGAGCTTATTGCCAGTGGCGGCATATCATCTATGGAAGATATTCTAAGACTTGATAACCTTAATGTTGACGGAGTAATTGTCGGTAAAGCCATTTATGAAAATCGGATCACTGTTGAGGAGATCGGGGAGTATATGAAAGCATGTTAACCAAGCGCATTATACCCTGTCTGGATATTAAAGAAGGACAAACTGTAAAAGGAATAAAATTCGAAGAGATCCGTCATGCCGGCGATCCTGTTGAATTGGCGGAGATATATGCCAGCTCAGGAGCTGATGAATTGACATTCCTTGATATTACGGCGACGATAGAAGGCCGTAAAACTTTTGCAGAGTTGGTTCGCAAGATCGCATATCATATCAATATCCCATTTACGGTGGGGGGAGGGATCAGTCATGAAGATGATGTGGCGCGATTGCTTGATGCCGGAGCCGATAAGATCACGATTAATTCCGCCGCAGTTCGGGAACCTGAATTAATTGACAAGTTATCGGGCCGCTTCGGATCCCAATGTGTCGTTTTGGCTGTAGACTGTAAACAATATGACAGAGATTCATATGTTCATTTGGATGGAGGCAGAACCCGAACCGATCGTGAAACTTTAAAATGGGTCAAAGAGGCTGTTGACAGGGGTGCCGGAGAGATATTGTTGACTTCCATGGATCACGATGGTACAAAGAATGGTTTTGCCATTGATATCACACGCATGGTTTCGGAGTCTGTCAATGTTCCTGTGATCGCTTCTGGAGGTGCCGGAAAATCTGAACATTTTGTGGATGTGTTTAAAAATGGTAAAGCAGATGCAGCTCTGGCGGCAAGCATATTTCACTTTGGAGAAATTGCAATACCGGAATTAAAAAGATATTTGAAAGAAAAAGATATACCTGTCAGGTTAATATAAAGAGGTAAAAATGAATATTGATTTTAAAAAAGGCAACGGATTGGTCCCGGTGATCGTTCAGGACGATCAAAGCGAGAAAGTTCTGATGCTTGGTTATATGAATGAACAGGCTTTAAAAAGGACTAAAGAAAGCGGTAAGGTAACTTTTTATAGTCGTTCCAGAAACGAGTTATGGACAAAGGGTGAGACATCGGGCAATTATCTTGACCTTGTATCTATCAAAGTGGATTGTGACGGCGATACACTTCTAGTGAGAGCTATTCCACATGGCCCCACATGCCATACCGGCGATGATACTTGCTTTGGTGAAGATAATTTGGATCATACCAATTTTATTAATGAATTGGAAAGGATCGTACTGGACAGGAAGGGCAATCCCGCTTCCGGTTCTTATACGGCGAAACTGTTTGAAGAGGGAGTAGCCAAAATAGCTCAAAAAGTCGGTGAAGAAGCGACCGAAGTTGTTATAGAAGCCATGGAAAACAACAAGAAACTGCTAAAAGAGGAGATATCGGACTTGATCTATCATCTATTGGTCTTGATGGCTGCCAGAGAAATCAGTCTGGAAGATATCAATTTAACTTTAAAGAACAGGCACAAGAAATGATTTGTGTCTGTGTAAAATGCTGAAAATTTATCAGCAAGCCATACGTATATTATGAATATAATTTGGAAAAATATAATAAATAGAAACAAATATAAAAAATATAGCATAATAGTGTTGCATATAAGCGGAATTAGTTGCATATTACAAACAATTGATAATATGGGATGTCGTCTAATGGCAAGGCGCCTGACTGTTAATCAGGTTATTGGGGGTTCGAGTCCCTCCGTCCCAGCTAAAGCTGGCAGAGAGCTGTCGGCTTTTTCGTATACTGGATAAAATTGGTGTTTACGATAAATTAAGTGATCAAAGGAATGATTCTATGTCACATCGCGTTTTAAAATTCGGTGGTTCGAATTTGAAGAAAAAAGATGATATTTTAAGAGTTTTGGACGTCATCAAAAGCTACAAGTGTAACCTTGTTATTGTCGTTTCCGCATTTTATGGTGTGACAGATATGCTCTTGAAAGCACTTGAAGAAGCTAAAACGGATGAAACATCAATTTTAAGATTGGAAGAAAAACTTCTTTCGCTGAAGATAGAAACCTTGGAAGAGGTTGTAGATGATCCTGCCGTAAGGGATGAAATATTCACAGCTTTATTGACACGGATCGAAAAGCTTAAGAAATATCTTCAAGGGGTGTACTTTTTCGGAGATATTCCTCATTTTGTTCACGATACCGTCCTTAGTTACGGAGAAAGGCTTAGTTCACTGATATTGTCCGGCATTCTTAATTATCTTAAAATTGATGCTATCGAGATCCTCCCGGAAGACTTGGGTTTGATCACGGACGGAGAATTCAACAATGCAACCGTTGATTTTAAAAAGGCTTCGGCTAAGGTTTCCGAAGCGGTTAAAAATAAAAAGATAGTTGTGGTTCCCGGTTTTTACGGAGTTTCGATAGATGGCAAGACTACTCTTCTTGGCAGAGGTGGCAGTGATTACACAGCAGCGGCCCTGGCAAAGTGCCTGGAAGCCAAAAGTCTTGATCTTTTCAAAGATGTCGATGGCTTTCTTACCGCGGATCCAAGTTTTGTGGACAATCCAAGACGCATTAAGACGCTTTCATATATGGAATCGGCTGAGCTGTCATATTTCGGCGCAAAGATCCTGCATCCCCGAACTGTGGAACCCTTACGGGAATCCGGAATTCCGATCAGGATCTTCAATATCGAGACCGTCAAGGATCTATCTGAACCTTTGACAAGCATACAGGATACATCGGATGTTCATGACGATGTTATTAAAAGTGTCACATTTTCCGATGAAATAGGGATTTTAAAATTAAAGGGTCCGGGAGTCGGATACAAACCCGGAATACTTTCAAAGGTTTCTTCAGCATTGGATCATGAGGGTATAAATATTAAATCGGTTATCACTTCGCAAACTACGATCAACATCTTGATCGAATCAGGTTTTTTAAAACGCTCGGCCGTTTTAGTTAAAGAATTGGATTTACATGCCGTTTCGGAAGTGATAGCTGAAGATGATATCTCTGTAATAGCGGCAGTCGGACACGGGGTGACGGAAAAAGTCGGTTTAGCTGCCAGAATATTTTCCGCCGTATCTCAAAAAGGCATAAATATCGAGATCATTTCGGTTGGAGCGTCCCCGGTCGCAGCATATTTTATCGTTAAAAAGACCGACAGAGCTGCGACGATCAGGGCCATACATGATGAATATGTAAAATAAAGTTGAGGGTTGAGAATCACACCTCAACTCTGGACTCTCAACACTCGACATCATCAAAATAGCTTTGCTATTTTGATTATTTATAATATCTTCCGAACGGTTAATGTGAGGACGTGAAAATGGAACTTACGAAGATCTTTACCTTCGATATGGCTCATAGATTGAGCTTCCATGACGGTAAATGCTGGAATCTTCACGGACATACCTATCGGCTGGAGGTTACAGTCGGCGGCGATGAAGACGAGAACGGGATGGTGATCGATTTTAATGACTTAAAAAGGATCATAGTTGAAAATGTTGTTGATGTGCTAGATCACTCAACAGTTATCTATGAAAAAGATGAACTCCTGATGGGCTCATTTCCAAAAGAATTGAAACATGTTATCTTCCCAACTGAGGTAACGGCAGAAAATCTTTGTAAATGGTGCTCCGATCGTCTGGAAGAGTCAGGTTTAATGATAAAACAGGTTGCAATATGGGAAACGCCAAGCAGCAAAGCAGTTTATACAAAATAAACGAAATATTTTACAGTTATCAGGCAGAAGGATATTGGGCGGGTACCCCCGCTGTATTTATCCGTTTTTCTGAATGCAATCTTAGATGTGATTTCTGTGATACTGAATTTTTAAGCGGCATAGATATGAGTGTTTCTGAGATCATGGCGAATGTAAGGGAATATCCCTCAAAGTTCGTTGTGTTGACCGGCGGCGAACCACTGATGAACGATACCACAGAATTGGTGGAAGCTCTCAAAGCCGAAAATTATTATGTTGCTGTAGAAACGAATGGTATGTATCACACAAAACATGAGCTTTTTGATTGGATCACGATATCTCCCAAAAGCGAAAAGCTTAAATTGAAGAAATGCGATGAACTGAAAGTTCTTCTGGGTATTGACGAAATACCGGAAACCTATGGTGTTGAAGCGGAACATCATTTTATTTCACCAAAAAACCCTACCCATGACAAACCTATCGGAACACATTCGGCTGATTTTTTTTCTACGCATGTCGCGCAATATTGCATACGCTTTGCACTGAAACATCCCGAATGGAGATTAACCTTTCAGACGCATAAGACCATCGGAGTCAAGTAATGGAAAACACAACGGCAATGGTGCTTTTCTCAGGAGGACAGGATTCGAGTACCTGCATCTATTGGGCGTTGAAGGAATTTACGTCTGTAGAAGCCGTATTTTTTCATTATGAGCAACGTCATGAAATTGAATACGAAAGTGTTAAATATATAACGGAAAAAAAGAACATTCTGCTTCATGAGTTACATGTTCCTGCTTTTAAGGAAATCGGCGGGACTGCTATGATAGAGAATATCAATATTATTAAGGATGAAAATAATATCCCGAATACTTTTGTTCCGGGTAGAAATATTGTTTTTCTCACTCTTGCGGCATCTTTGGCATACAAACGCAATATCAGAAACATCGTTATCGGCGTCAATGATGCCGATTATTCAGGATATCCGGATTGCAGAATGGATTTTGTTTCATCCATGCAGGATTCTCTTTCAAAAGGACTTGACCGGCCCATAACGATCCATGCTCCCTTACAATCTATGAGCAAGGCTGAAATTTGGGCGTTTAGCGATCGTCTTGGCGTTATGAACGAGATCATTAAACATTCTCATACTTGCTATGTCGGTGATCACTCAACCTTACATCCCTGGGGGTATGGCTGTGGCAATTGTCCGGCCTGCATCCTAAGAAAAAAAGGATTTGAGGATTTTCTCCACCTGGAAAACTAATCACACCCCTTACATTCGGAGTAAAAATCATTAAGACGGAATAGCCGGCTTTTTTAAATAAAAAATAACAAATAAACAATAAGGGATATTATGACAAAGAACATCCTGATTTTCGATACAACACTTAGGGACGGAGAACAAAGTCCCGGAGC
>CAYVLJ010000051.1:11133-13718 GCA_964452375.1 uncultured bacterium
TCTTTAACCGTTAAAGAAAAGATCATTATTGCCGAACAGCTTTCCAAATTAGGTGTTGATGTGATCGAGGCGGGCTTTCCCGTTGCTTCGGTCGGTGATTTTGAAGCAGTTAAAGCCATTGCACGATCGATCGAAGGACCCGTTATTTGCGGTCTTGCAAGAGCTGTTGACAAGGATATCGATTGTTGCTGGGAAGCAGTGAAATATGCAAAAAAACCAAGAATACATACTTTTATTGCCACTTCATCCATTCACCGTGACGAAAAATTGAAAAAATCAAAGGAAGAGGTTATCAATGATGCCGTTCGTGCCGTAAAACGAGCGAAAAGTTATTGTAATGACGTTGAATTTTCACCGGAAGATGCCGGCAGAACGTCACTGGAATATATGTGTGACGTTGTTGAAGCCGTTATAGAAGCGGGAGCTACGACCATCAATATACCCGACACGGTCGGATATACGGAACCTGAAGAGTTTGCTCACCGCATAAGAACTCTTTTCGAAAAAGTCCCCGAAGCAAATGATGTGGTGATCTCAGTGCATTGTCACAATGATCTGGGTAATGCAGTTGCAAACTCGCTTGCAGCTGTGAAAGCCGGCGCAACACAAGTGGAATGCTGTGTCAACGGTATCGGCGAGCGTGCCGGGAATGCGTCTTTAGAAGAAGTGGTCATGAACCTTAAAACCCGTAAAGATTATTTCGGAGTCGATACAAACATCAATACAAAAGAATTGTTCAAAACAAGCCGTCTGGTTTCCAATCTGACCGGTTTAAATATTGCCAGAAATAAGGCGATCGTCGGATTGAATGCGTTTGCTCACGAAGCCGGCATACACCAACACGGTGTTCTGCAAAGCAGATCTACTTATGAGATCATGAATGCAGCAGATGTCGGCTGGTCCGGGGAAAATATCGTGATTGGTAAACACAGTGGCAAACATGCCATTACGGCCTTGCTGGAAGAAGATGGCTATATCCTCACCCAGGAACAGACAAATCAAGTAACCGAAAAAGTAAAGGACCTTGCAGATAAGAATAAATCGGTTGAACGTGATGATGTTTTGGCGATAGCAATGGATGTTCTCGGACAACTTTCCGAAATGGAGCAGCGCATTAAGCTGGAAGGTTTCACCGTTACGACCGGCAGCAGCATGACCCCGACCGCTTCAGTAAAACTGAAAATAAATGATGAAGAACGCATTGGAACAGGAGTGGGCGACGGTCCCATTGATGCTTTAAGTAAAGCTGTTTGGAGTATAGTCGATCCATCACTTAAGCTGCTTGAATACAATCTGAAAGCCATTACCGGAGGCACAGATGCCCTGGCTGACGTATCCATCAAACTTGAAGATGCCAACGGCAAGGTTTTCCTCGGCCGAGCAGTGCATGAAGATGTGGTTCGTGCAGGTTTACTGGCAATTATTTCGGGACTAAACAGATACATGAACGCCTACAATACAAAGGATGCCAAATGGGACAAACAATAACTGAGAAGATCCTGGCACAACATGCCGGACGTGAGTGTGTAAAACCGGGCGAACTGGTCAATGCCAAAATAGATCTGATAATGTGTCATGATGTCACAACAACACCGGCTATCGATATGATGAGAGAACACGGGATCAACAAAGTTTTTGATCCTGAGAAGATCGTGATCATGCCCGATCATTTTGTTCCGAACAAAGATATCAAATCGGCTGAAATGGTCCGTAAAATACGCCTTTGGGCAGAAGAAATGGGTATAGAGAAATTCTATGAGCTCGGTAATCACGGAGTTTGTCACGCATTGTTGCCCGAACAGGGGCACGTCAGGCCCGGGATGACGATCGTCGGAGCGGATTCCCATACCTGCACTCACGGAGCATTGGGTGCATTTTCCACTGGTATCGGCTCTACAGATCTTGCAGCCTCGCTGGCAACCGGCGAATTATGGTTTAAAATACCACCGACCATCCTTTTTATTGTAAATGGAAAGTTAGGTGAGGGTGTGTATGCAAAAGATATTATTCTTGAGATCATCCGTCGCATAGGTGTAGACGGCGCCCGTTATAAAGCTATGGAATTCAAGGGTCCGGTGATCGATGAATTATCTGTTGAAGCCAGGATGACGATCACCAATATGGCCATTGAGGCCGGCGGGAAGTCCGGCATTATAGCGGCTGACGATAAAACCCTTGAATATCTGAAGCAACATGGTGTAGAAGGGGATTACAAATTATTTGAAAGCGATAATGATGCAGAATATGAACAGGTTATAGAGATAGATGTCAGCGATCTTGAACCGATGATAGCTTTTCCCCACTTACCTGATAATGGAAAACGGGTCACTGAGATCAAAGATAAAATAAAGATCGATCAGGCTTATATCGGTTCATGTACAAATGGACGCATCGAGGATCTGCGCATAGCGGCAGAACATTTGAAAGGCAAAAAAGTAGCCAAAGGTACACGCTGTATCGTGATCCCTGCAACCACGGAAATTTGGAAGCAGGCAAATAGGGAAGGTTTGCTTGATATCTTTATGGAAGCCGGAGCAACGGTATCTTCACCAACTTGCGGTGCCTGCCTGGGAGGTCATATGGGT
>CAYVLJ010000052.1:0-13617 GCA_964452375.1 uncultured bacterium
AATAAGAAAAGCAGGGCATATAGAGAATCCTGTAAGTATTCCCAGAAGAACAGGATTGATCATACTGATGGAGCCGGAATAGCCAAGTGGGATCCCACCATGATCGGCAAACCGAGAAGAACATATTTGACAGCCGTACAGGATTGCAGTTATATTTACTTTTCACCCTATCCGCAATTTGAACAACTGAATGTTCTGGATAAAGATCTGAATTTTGTTGCCGCCGGTATGTCCTTGACCCAAACTCTTCAAAATGCGATCGAGGTCAGAACAACGCCTGACAGCATAACACGACTATATTCCGGAACACATAGTGACGGACAAGGTATTTTTGTGTATGAATCAACAGATCCTTCAAGTATTCCATTTACCATTGCGGATACCATCGGTATTTATTCAGAAGAAACCGATACAAATGTGATCACCTATATTCCCTGGGCAACCAGTATGAACTGGATCAATAAAGAAGAGGGATGGTTGTTGTACGGTAATGAATACAGGGCTAAAACGACAGTCAATACGGGTACGCCCCCGGAATCTCCGCACGCATCCCGCTGGGTGGCTATTGATGTCGATACCGATGAAATGCTTTATATGTTCGGAGCGCCATGGTATGACGTTGTAGGCGGATTACCACGTCCGAGAGAGGTTGCATTCAACGTCCCCGAGACATATCTTGAAAATAATGTTATGACCCTTCGGCCTTCCGGCGCGCATGTTCACCGTTCCGGTGACAATTATGGGTTCACATTGACAGATATGGGACTTAACTGTGTTCAAACGGCATCTTTCGGTACGGCGATCGATGATAATGAACCGCCGGTGCCATATGGACTGATTTTGGAACAAAATTATCCCAACCCTTTCAATCCTTTTAGCACAGTGCGATTTGAATTGGTAAAAAGCGGAAGAGCAACTCTTAACATTTATGATCTGGCAGGCAAAAAAATCAAAGAGATCTTTTCCGGTTATCTGGAATCAGGGATGCATAATATGCTTATCAATGCATCGGAACTGGCATCCGGAACATATATTTATACCTTACATACAAATGATCTTTCAGTAAGCAGAAAGATGACGATAGTCAAATAAGGAGTCATAACGAAATGAGCGATTTTGATCTTGCTGTGATCGGTTCGGGACCCGGGGGCTATGTGGCCGCAATCCGTGGTGCTCAAAGGGGATTGAAAACGGCGTTAGTGGAAAAAGAACATATCGGCGGTATTTGTCTGAATTGGGGTTGTATTCCCACAAAAGCCATTATAAGATCAATCAATGTTCTTAGAGATATCCGTTCCGCCGATCAGCTTGGGATCGAGATCGATAATTTCAAAATAAATACAAATACTATTATTGACCGTTCTCGCGGAGTTGCCGAGAGGCTGACAAAAGGGATCGCATTTTTACTTAAGAAACATGATGTGACAGTAATAGAGGGTCTCGGTCGGTTGACAAAAGACCATCATATCGAGGTTAAAAAGGAAGATAATACAAAACAGACCATTGAAGCCGAAAAGATCGTTATCGCAACCGGAGCATCTACAAAAGCATTGCCACATATCCCCATTGATGGAAAAGATGTGATCTCAAGCAGAGAAGCATTGGAATTAAAGACCTTGCCGGAAAGTATGGCGGTAATGGGTGCCGGCGCCATTGGAGTTGAGTTCGCCTATATCTATAAACATCTCGGAGTGAATGTAACGATCATTGAAGCCCTGGATGCATTGCTTCCCAATGAAGATGAAGAGATATCAAAGGAAGTACTAAAAAGCTTTAAGAAACAGAAGATAAAAGCCATGATCTCCACCAAGATCATGAAAATGGAAAAAACTTCTGAAGGTTTAAAATTAATCCTGGAAGGACCAAAAGGAGAAAGCGAACTGATCGTAGACATGCTGCTTTCGGCAGTTGGTGTCAAGCCGAATTCCGATGATATCGGAGCGGATAAAGCGGGGCTTGAGCTGGACCATGGCTTTATTAAGGTTAATGAGAATCAGGAGACGAATATAAAAGGCGTTTATGCCATCGGAGATGTCGCAGGTAATCCTTGTTTGGCGCACAAAGCCAGCAAAGAAGCTTTGATCGCCATTGATCATATAATGGGCAAAAAGGTCAATGCTTTGAATAAAGATCATATCCCGGGCTGTACCTATTGTGAGCCGCAGGTGGCGTCCGTCGGACTCCGGGAAAAAGATGCTGATGAACGCGGGATAGCCTATGAAGTATCAAAAGTTCATTACCGTGCCATCGGCAAAGCCGTAGCATCCAGTCATATTGACGGATTCATGAAATTTGTTGTGGACGAAAAAAGCAAAAAGATCCTGGGCGCTCATTGTATCGGTGCCGAAGCAACGGAATTGATCGCAGAACTGACCCTTGCCGTTACAAAAGGATTAACGGTTCACGACTTGGCTGAAACGATCCACGCACACCCGACATTATCCGAACTGATCATGGAAACGGCTGAAAACGCCATGGGAGAAGCTATCCATGTCTGATCAGTTATATCTATTGGAATTTTACGTACCAGAAGAAAACATGGAAGAGGTTCTTGAAGCCGTATTCGATGCCGGTGCCGGCCGTTATAATCAATATGACAGATGTGCATGGACTACAAAAGGAACGGGGCGTTTCAGACCGCTTGAGGACAGCAATCCTTACCTGGGCAGGCAAAACGAAGATACCCGGGTGGAGGAGATGAAGGTTGAATGTATGGTGAGGGAAGAATATGTTAAAGCAGTACAAGAGGCTTTACTTACAACACATCCTTACGAAGAGCCGGCATATCAGTTTATTGTGAAAAAAATCATATAAATTCAAAAATTATTGGAACGAATACCGATAATGGTTATATTCCACGAATGCGAAAAGTGAGATAATGGGAAAAATCGTCGTCATAGCAAATCAAAAGGGGGGTGTGGGTAAAACCACGACCGCCATTAACCTGGCATCATCTTTAGCCGTTATGGAAAAACGTGTGCTGATCGTGGATATTGATCCTCAGGCAAACGCTTCGTCCGGACTGGGGGTTGACCTCGCGGCTGTAAACAAGAGCATTTATGATGTTCTGCTGGAAAAGATCTCGTACAAAGATGCTGTTCAGAAAACATTTCTTGAGTATCTTGATATAATTCCCGCCACACCGGACCTGGTAGGTGCCGAGATCGAAATGGTCAATATGATATCTCGTGAAACCCGTTTGAGAAAGGTCCTGAAAAAAGCAAAGAATGAATATGAATTCATATTCATTGACTGTCCTCCGTCTTTGAATTTACTGACAGTTAACAGTTTTACTGCAGGCGACTCTGTGCTGATCCCCATTCAATGCGAATATTTTGCGCTTGAAGGATTAACTCAGTTACTGAATACGATCCGCCTAATACAAAAGAATCTCAATCCCGGATTGGACCTTGAAGGGATCATTTTGACCATGTATGATTCACGACTCAACCTGAGCAAGATGGTGGAAGAAGAGGTTAGGAAATATTTTGGCGACAAAGTTTATAAAACCATTATTTCCCGTAACGTTCGTTTGGGTGAAGCCCCCAGTTACGGGCAGCCGATCATTTCATTTGACATTCATTCATCGGGTGCCATGAATTACATGAAATTGGCCGAGGAGTTCATCAATGGCTAAAAGTAAAGCACTGGGACGAGGACTGGAAGTTTTGATCCCCACTTTTCAATCGGAAAGCCGGGAGGTACAAGAAGCACCTGTTGATGAGATCGATATTCATAAGATCAAACCGAATCCTTATCAGCCGAGACGGGATTTCTCCTCCGAAGAATTGAACGAATTGGCACAATCCATTCGTGAAAGGGGACTGATCAGTCCGATCACCGTCACCGAGCGCGGATCCGAATATATTCTTGTAGCCGGCGAGCGAAGATTGCGTGCCTGCAAACAGCTGGGTTTTGATACCATACCATCATATTTCAGAACCGTAGAAAGTGACGAAGAACTGATGGAACTTGCATTGATCGAGAATGTTCAGCGAGAGAATCTGAATCCGATCGAAGAAGCGATGGCCTACAAAGCATTGATCGAACGTTACGGTCTATCTCAGGAAACCGTAGCAGAACGGATCGGTAAAAAACGCAGTACCATTACAAATAGCATCCGTTTATTAAAATTACCTCAGGAAATACGTGAAAGCCTGGTCGCAAATGAGATCAGTTCGGGTCATGCCCGGGCGATCCTGGCAGCCGAAACGACTCATAATATGATCAGGATCTGGCAACAGATCGTAAAAAGGGGTTTAAGTGTTCGGGAAGCGGAAAGATTGACCCGCAAGCATACGGATGAGAGTGATACGAAAAAAAGTGCAAAGAAAGAAGATAAAGATCCGGCTGTGCTGAAGCTGGAAACTTCTTTACAGCGTGCACTGGGTACCAGAGTACGGATCAAACATCGCAAACCCGGCGGTGTGGTCGAGATCACATATTATTCTGCGGATGATCTTGAAAGGATCCTGGAGATCGTGGAATCAGGAGCAAATGAAAACTGATAAAGTAACATTTATTTACGTTCCCCGAAATGAAGGAGAACAGAAAACTTTAACAATTCATCACCGAGTATATTTACTTATTAAGGTTTTTTTGTTCATATGTCTCTTGATATTGATCGCATCATACCTATTTCTTATCCCCCGTGCTCAAAAATATGCGGATTATAAAAATAAGATCGATACATATAAAAAACAGGAAGTGCAACTCCGTCAGCTATTGCAAGATGTTAATGAAATGAAACAGTTCAATACTTATATGAGGGAGTTGATCGGACTGGATTTGACATCGGAAATGGGGAATTATGATGCATTGATCGAAGCCAGCCAAACTACAAGCGAAGAACCATATTTAAGAGGTATTCCCGAATTGGCACCGGCGGAAGGATCAATAACAAAGAAATTTATGAGCGGTCCGCGTAAGCACTTCGGTATTGATATCGGCGGTAATATCGGCGATCCCATATCGGCCTCAGCCGATGGTTTGGTGGTCTTTGCCGGATGGACTCCGGAGTTGGGAAATATGGTTGTCATTTCTCACTCCGATGGGTATATTACCGTTTATGGTCATAACGACCGCCTGAATGTTCAGGAAAGACAGAGGGTTAAAAAGGGCGACCTTATCGCCCTATTGGGTGAGACGGGCTACAGTATGGGTCCGCATCTGCATTTTGAAGTTTGGCATAACGGTATTGCCCTGGATCCCCAAGAGATCATACCCGTATATAAGAACAAAAATTGAGGACAGCAATATGCAAACAAAAGAAAAACCTACGTATACGATCATTGGAACAACGACCGTTATTGATGGTCCGGTTCATGTGAACGGCGATATTATCATCGGTGGCACTATCAAGAACAATATTGATGCAAAAGGTGTGGTCCGCATCCCGGAAGGCGGTTTGGTGGAAGGGTCCATCAAAGCTCGCGAAGTCCATCTGAACGGCAAAGTAAATAAAGGCATTTATGCCGATGAAAAGATCGTTCTGGGCGTTAAATCCGAATTCTCGGGTGAATTGGTAACAAAAAAACTGATCGTTGAAGAAGGCGCACAGATCTCGGGCAAAATGCAAGTGACCGAGAAAAAAGCAGCCAGGATCATCGAATCGGCGAATGAATCAGAATAGGAGATATGATGAACGTCAAACTTGACAGCCTGATAGAAAAAATTAAAGCTGATGGGGTTGATGCAGCGAACAAGCAGTCGGAAGAGATCATAGCCGCTGCCAATAAAAAAGCTGATGACATTGTAAAAAAAGCTAAGGAAAAAGCGGAGACTTTTCAAAAGAACGCAGAAACCGAAGCGGAAAAATATCAAAAAAATGCAGAAGTCGCCATTCAGCAGGCTGCCCGTGATACCGTTCTGGTATTGAAAGAGAAGATCACAAGCATTTTGGAACAAGCATTACTGACGGATATTGACAAAACTTTAGACAAAGATTATCTAAAAGATCTGATCGTCAAAGTATCGGAAGTATGGGCGAAAGACGATGATATTGAAGTTCTTGTCAATGGAGTGGATGTCGATGCACTGATGATTCAACTGAAAAAAGCTTTGAGCAAGAATATTAAAGGAACGGTCGAGGTCAAACTGGACAGAAAGATCACTCATGGATTCCGTATTGGTAAGAAAGGTGAAAATCTCTTCTATGATTTTACCGATGAAAGTATCCTGGAAGCATTGCGGGTGTTCCTTAATCCTAAACTGGCAGAGATCCTAAAGTAACGAGTTATTGTCTCATGGATAAATACATATATTTTGCAGCTGAAATGCCCGCTCTTAAATGGGGCTCAGAGCAATTTTTACCAAAAGAGGATTTTCTTGAAGAAGCTGAAAAATGGATGAGCGATGCCGATTACACAGCGCTATCCAAAACGCTTGCCGACGACTATGAGGTTCGGGATCCCAAAGGTATTTATGCCCAATTCATTCTTTTCGAAAAGGAACTTAGAACTGAACTGGCAGCCTACAGATCGGCATTAAAAGAGAATTACGAGTATAAGTTCACCCATATGCCGGCACAACTTGTCAAGGACGGCAATCCTCTTGATATCGAATTAAAGCTTTTAAAATATCGTTGGGATTGGCTGGAAGAACGCGAATTCGGACATTATTCAGATCTTGATTTTTTCCTGCTTTATTATCTTAAATTGCAAATCCTTCACCGTGTGAAAACTTTTAAGCGGGACGTTGGTGAAGAAGTTTTTGAAGAATTGATCGAACATAACTTAGAAAATAGAGAAGACGAAGCATCATCATGATGACTTCTAGAGAATGGAGTACACATGGCCAATAAAAAAACAGGACATATCACAGCGATCAACGGAAATATGATCGAAGTTGCATTTGGGGATAGCGTTATCCAGAATGAAGTCGGATATGTGCTCATTGGTAATGAAAGATTAAAATCAGAGGTGATCAAGATCTCAAACAATACTGCATACCTGCAGGTTTATGAGATCACCAAGGGTCTGAAAGTGGGCGATAAGGTCGAATTTACTGGCGAGCTGCTTTCCGTAACACTTGGTCCGGGTATCCTCTCGCAAGTTTATGACGGTTTGCAGAACCCTCTGCCCGCACTGGCCGAAGAATATGGTTTTTTCCTGCCGCGCGGAGTAGTTCTGGACGCTATCGACAAAAAGAAAAAATGGCATTTTAAACCCACAGTTAAAGAAGGCGATGTGGTTTACAAGGGCTCACCACTTGGATTTGTCCCGGAAGGGATATTTGAACATAAGATCATGGTGCCTTTTGACATGGAAGGCGAATATACCGTTGTGTCTGTGGTCAAAGAAGGCGATTATGATCTGACCGAAACCATGGGCGTTATCAAAGATGCCAAGGGAGAAGAGACGAAAGTGACCATGTCCTTCGAATGGCCGGTCAAGATCCCGATCGAAGCATATACCGAAAAAAAAGTTCCCAGCGAACCCATGGTAACAAAGGTCAGAATCGTGGATACATTTTTTCCGGTCTGTAAAGGCGGAACTTACTGTATACCGGGTCCTTTCGGCGCCGGCAAGACAGTTTTACAGCAGTTGACTTCACGATATGCAGATGTAGATATCGTCATTATTGCGGCTTGTGGAGAACGAGCAGGTGAGGTTGTGGAAACACTTCGTGAATTTCCGGAATTGAACGATCCCAAAACCGGCCGTTCACTTATGGAAAGAACCATCATTATTTGTAATACATCATCGATGCCCGTGGCGGCACGTGAAGCCTCGGTTTATACGGCAACAACATTGGGTGAGTATTACCGTCAGATGGGATTGGATGTCCTGATCCTTGCAGATTCGACATCACGCTGGGCGCAGGCAATGCGTGAACTTTCCGGCCGTCTCGAAGAGATCCCCGGCGAAGAAGCCTTTCCCGCTTATCTTGAATCGCGAATTGCCGAATTTTATGAACGCGCGGGTTATGTAGAACTACCGGACGGTTCCAAAGGCTCTATGACCATTGGCGGTACGGTTTCACCTGCCGGCGGTAACTTTGAAGAACCTGTTACTCAGGCAACTTTAAAAGTTGTGGGTGCTTTTCACGGACTTTCAAGAGCCCGTTCCGATGCGCGCAAATTCCCGGCGATCGACCCAGTCGACAGCTGGACCAAATACAAAGGCATTATCCCTATTGAAAAAGTTAAAGGTGCACACAGTATTCTTCGCCGCGGTACCGAAGTACATCAGATGATGATGGTGGTAGGTGAGGAAGGTACTTCCGTTGAAGACTTTATTTACTATCTGAAAGGCGAATACCTTGATTCGGTCTATTTGCAGCAGAATGGTTTTGATGAGGTCGATGCTGTCAGTGACCCGGAACGTCAGACCTACGTATTTAATAAAATTTACGATATTCTCAACAGCGATTTCGAGTTCGAAACTAAACCGGATGCTCGTCAATTTTTCAGTGAATTGCGTCAGCTGACCCTTGATTGGAATTACATCAAGATGGGCACCGATGAATTCGATTCACAAGAAAAGAAGATCGATGCACACCTTAAGAAAAAAGGCGTAATTACTCTTAAAGATGAAAAGAGTGAAGTAGAAGCAAAAGAAAAACCGGCCAAAAAAGATAGTCCCCCTTCCGATAAAGAAAAGGAAACACAGCCGAAAAACATAGAAAAAGAGAAAAAATCGGCAAAAAAGGGAGATAGTGAAAAAGGAGCGGTGAATTAATGAAAAAAGTCTATAATAAAATATTGAGTATTGTCGGTAATGTGATCACGGTCCGTGCTGAAGGCGTTAGTAACGAAGAATTGGCTGAAGTCAAAACCAGTCGCGGCACGTCGCTTGCAAAGGTCATTAAGATCGAGAAAGATCTGATCTCTCTGCAGGTATTTGCCGGAAGTCGCGGTATCTCAACCGATGACGAAGTTCGTTTCCTCGGCTCTCCGATGCAGGTCTCCTTTTCAGATAATATGCTCGGCCGCATTTTTGACGGCTCCGGTGCTCCGCGTGACAAAGGCCCCGCACTGAGTGAAAACCTTATTGAGATCGGAGGTCCTTCGGTCAATCCGTCCAAACGTATTATTCCGAACCGTATGATCAGGACAAATATTCCAATGATCGATGTGTTCAATTCGCTGGTCGTTTCGCAGAAACTGCCGATCTTTTCCGTTTCGGGTGAACCCTATAATGAACTGTTGGCCCGAATTGCTCTTCAGGCGGAAGTTGATATGATCATTCTGGGCGGTATCGGACTGAAATTCGATGAATATATGTATTTCCGCGATGAACTGGAAAAGGGCGGCGCATTGAGCCGTTCGATCTTCTTTATGCATACGGCTTCCGATCCGGTTGTGGAAGGCATGATGGTACCGGATCTATGTTTGGCAGTTGCCGAACAATTTGCCTTAAAAGGTAAAGACGTACTTGTTTTATTAACTGATATGACAAATTTTGCGGATTCTATGAAAGAGATCGCGATCACCATGGAACAAGTTCCTTCGAACCGCGGTTATCCGGGTGATCTTTATACACAGTTGGCTTCACGTTATGAAAAGGCTGTTGATTTTGAAGGCGCAGGGTCTTTAACGGTTTTGGCAGCCACGACCATGCCGGGTGACGATGTAACCCATCCCGTTCCCGATAATACCGGTTACATTACCGAAGGTCAGTTTTATCTTCGTAACGGACGTATCGAGCCATTCGGTTCCTTATCCCGTTTGAAACAACAGGTCAATAAAGATACGCGTGATGACCACCGTGCCATCATGGACGGTATGATCCAGTTGTACGCTCAGTATCTGGAAACCGAAGAAAAACGTTCCATGGGTTTCCGCATGAGTGATTGGGATAAAAAATTACTTAAATACGGCGGTTTGTTTGAAAAAGAAATGATGGACTTGTCTGTTAACATTGCTTTGGAAGATGCCTTGGATAATGGCTGGGGCATTCTTGCCGAATGTTTCAATAAAGATGAAGCGGGTTTCCGTTCAAACCTCATCGAAAAATACTGGCCCTCCGAAACAAGCAAGGACAAAAAACAGAAAAACGAGACCGGCAAAGAAGATAAGAAGTCCGAAAGTGCCGGCGACGCCGATGAAGATAAAGATAAAAAGGAAGAACCATCAAAAAAAGCCGGGGAAAAACCGAAAAAAGATCCGACAACTGAAAAAGAAAATAAAAAAGACGGGAAAAAGAAGTCAAAGGCCGATAAGGAATAAGGACAGCGGCGCCTGACCGCGGTAACCTAAATAAGGTTGATATGGCAAAGTTAAAGCTGACAAAAAATGAATTAAAGAAACAAAAGGATGCGTTAAAACGGTTTACGCGTTATCTGCCGACTTTGGAGTTGAAAAAACAACAACTCCTGGCTGAGATAAGGCGGGTTCATGACGAAATAAAATCGTCCCAAAATAAACTCGATATGCTTCGCAAAAAGCTTTCTGCATGGATCGCCGTATTTGCAGAAGATGTTGACATAGCTTCGCTAATTGAATTAAAAGATGTTGTAACCGAATCGGGCAATATCGCCGGTATCAATATTCCGCTGTTCAAGAAACTTGAATTCGATGAAAAAAGCTATGATCTGATGAAATACCCTCTTTGGGTCGATTCGGGTGTTAAGTCCCTTAAAGATATCATTTCGCTTGAAAAAGAATTGGAGATCCTGCAGGAACAGGAAGCCCTGATCCAGGAGGAACTTAGGACAACGGTACAGCGCATCAATTTGTTCGATAAGGTTATGATCCCCAGAACGAAAGAAAATATCCGGAAGATCCGGATCTTCATGGGAGACCAGGATACTGCAGCTGTAGTTCGCGGAAAGATATCAAAGGCCAAGATCGAAAAGAAGAAAAATATAGAAAGCGTTTAGGCGCAGAGGCAATACATGATCGTAAAAATGTCAAAGATCACTCTACTTGTGGATGAAAGCAATGCTAAAAAAGCATTGAAAGATCTACGTAAGCTGGGTGTTTTGCATGTAAAACCCTTACCCAACCCGCCATCCGGCGATATGTCGGAACTAGAAGCACGTCTTGAAGAGATACGCAGTGTATTGCATCTTTTAGGCGAACCAGACGAAGCAAAGCAAAAAGGCAGCGGCAATCCCAAAAAGATCGTGGATGAGATCCTTGAAAAAATGCACCAGCGCTCAGTGTTGGAACGCGAAAAAGAAACCCTCAATGATGATCTGTTATGGTATGATATATGGAGTCGTGTTTCCTTACAGGATCTGAAAGATCTTGAAGACAAAGGGTTCTATGTAAAGTTATATCAATTATCTCCATCGGCATGGAAGGACGAAAAAGAAGAAGAAAAAGAAAACCTTTTTCTTTTGTCTGAAACCAAAGAAAGCGTGAAGGTTGCGCTGGTCAGCCGTGATCCTGAAGAAGCTCTTGAGCACCGCCCGGTAACAATACCTGAGTTGCCTTATAAAAAAGCGGTTTCCCGTTTAAAAGAAGTCAAAAAGGAGCTTGCTCTCATTGAAAAAACTTTCAATGGCCATCACCGTCATATCGATCTTATACGCTCATATGCGGATTCGCTTGAAAGAGATCACCAATTCGCCGTTATTCAAAACGGTTTGGGCATGCAGGAAAACATTGCCTATTTACAAGGTTTTGTTCCTGCAGAGCAAGCGCCTGAGATAGAAAAATCAGCTGAAAAGAAAGGTTGGGGATATGTCGAAGAAGAACCTTCATTGGAAGATAATCCCCCGACAAAACTTAAGAATGCCAAATGGATTAAAATAATTGAACCTGTCTTTGATTTTCTGGGTACCGTACCGGGCTATCGTGAAAAAGACATTTCCATGTATTTTCTTATCTTTTTTGCTATTTTTGTCGCTATGATCCTGGGAGACGCGGGATACGGAACGATCTTTCTGCTTGTCTCGATTTTTGCTACAATAAAAATAAAGCGCGGGGGAGGCAAGCTGCCCGGAGCGATCGTTTTACTGTATGTGCTGAGTTTTTCCACAATTGCCTGGGGTGCCATTACCGGCACCTGGTTCGGTTCGGTTGAAATTGCAAAGATATCTTTTTTTAAGAGCATGATCATTCCCGAGATCGCATCATTCCCGGAAGTATTCCCGGAAATGACTGTCAACCCCCAGGAAAAAGTTCAACTGATATGCTTCATACTGGCCGTAATTCAGCTGGGATTGGCAAGTATCATGAATTTTATAGATAATTTACCCAAACTGAAAGCATTCGAGCATCTTGGTTGGTTTGCAATGACAACCGGTGCTTTTACGCTGGTTCTTAATCTTGTTCTGGGTATGGAAATGCCATCATTTACACTTCCCTTGCTGGCGGGTGGTTTCGGTTTCATTGTTGTCTTTTCAAAACAAGAACCGGGTAAGAATTTCTTTAAAGGTGTTCTGAGCGGATTGGGAGGCGCATTCAATACATTCCTGGATTCGATATCTTCATTCTCGAATATCATTTCCTATATTCGTCTGTTCGCTGTTGGTATGGCTACGGTTGCGATCGCCTCATCGTTCAATAGTATGGCATCCGACATGATGCAGGGACCTGCGATAATCGGCGGTATTATCGTGCTGTTGATAGGTCATGGATTGAATATCATCATGGGCTTGCTGTCCGTGATGGTTCATGGTATCCGTTTGAACCTGCTGGAGTTCAGCGGGCAGTTAGGATTGGAATGGACCGGTTATAAATACGAACCGTTCAAAGATAAAAAGTGAATAAAATAATAATTTAGATCAAAGGAGACATAATAATGGATCTTCAAATGTTTGGCGCAGCAGCTGCACTAGGATTGGCTGCATTGGGATCAGCCCTTGGAACCGGTATGGCATCACAAGCCGCGATCGGTGGATGGAAAAAATGTTTTTTAAACGACAAACCCGCACCCTTTCTTCTGGTTGCGTTCGCGGGTGTGGCATTGACACAGACTATCTATGGTTTCTTGTTAATGAACTTCATCCTGAATTCAACATCCGAAAACGGACTGGGACTTCTTGGCGCCGGTATTTTCGGCGGTTTGGCAATGGGTCTTTCCGCTCTGATGCAGGGAAAAGCCGCTGCACGTGCAGCTGATGCTTTGGCAGAAACAGGAAAAGGTACCGCGAACTATTTTATGGTTATCGGTATTGTTGAAACCGTGGCACTTTTCGTCATGGTCTTCTTATTGCTGATGCTATAAGACGTAAAAAGTAAAAAGCCTGCCGGTCACAGCTTCGGTGCAGACGTGTAAATCGGTTTAGATATAATAACAGCCCCTTCGCATGAGGGGCTTTTTTTTGATGCAACACACGTAGGGACATAGAATTCTGTGTCCCTACTGCTTTTAATAATCAATCCCAGACCTCCAGATAAAATCCTAAAATCTGTTTGATTATTGCCTCAAAATTGTAAATTATGATGAACAATTGATTACTATATTAAATAGAAAGGGAAAAGATGAAGAAGTGTTTAAAAGTGCTCATGTTACTTTTGCCGGTTATTATGTTGTTTGGACAAAGCGGGTTCAGGATCATTGATACGTACCAGGTCGGCCCCGGTTCGCATTATACTTACTACCGGAATGAGGCAAAACCCTGGGATGTTTTTGTTACAACAATAGATCTCAATAATCCCTATATAAAACTGGAATCTGTGAAATCCCAGGACAGGCTGGCCGGATTTGAAACCCCCAGCAG
>CAYVLJ010000053.1:0-13600 GCA_964452375.1 uncultured bacterium
AGATCACCGGGTTGGTTTTTGTTGCTGCAATGAGCATGCGTTCAAATGCCTATTTACCTTTCTTTATGAAATTCTTCGTGATCCTTGGTGCTGCGGCATTGATTTCATCATTCTTCTTGAAAGAATCGAAGCCACTGGAGGAATTGCGTGAGAAATAACCTCACACAAAGGCACCAAGTACCACAAAGCCACAAAGGTTTTTATAACCGCAAAGGTACACAAGCCCACGGTAAATAATCTTCTTAAAAGCTTAGATACAGAGAAGAGCCACGCGATGCGTGGCTCTCTTTTTGTGAACTTTATATTCCTTTGCGGAATTCTTTAATTGTGATCTTTGTTCACTTAGCGGGTTTAATTAATCTCTTCTTAGAGTCTTTGTGGTACTTGGTGCCTTTGTGTGAGGTGTATTACGGTTTTAGGCGTACCATGGTTCTCGGCCAGGGAATGCACTCGCGGATATGGTGTGTACCGCAGATCCAGCCGACGGTTCTCTCAAGTCCCAGTCCGAAACCGGAATGCGGGACAGAGCCGTAACGACGTACATCGAGAAACCATTCGAAATCCTCTTTAGGCAGATCTTCCTTTTCTATGCGATCAAGCAAAACGTTTATATCTTCCTCGCGCTGCGATCCTCCGACGATCTCACCGTGACCTTCGGGAGCGATCATATCGACACCCAATACATAACGGTCATCTTCAGGATCACGCTTCATATAAAATGCCTTGGATTCAGCAGGCCATTTCCAGATCATCACCGGTTTGTCATGATCTTCGGCTATTGCCGTTTCATGAGGAGCTCCAAGGTCATCGCCCCATGTAAGCTCCAATCCTTTTTTCTTGAGGATCTCAAGCGCTTCATCATAAGTAATGCGCGGAAAAGGTCGTTTGACGGCTTCCAGTTTGCTTATATCGCGACCAAGCATCTCCAGTTCGCGCCGGCAATTTTTAACGGTTCGCTGCACAAGATATTCTACAAATTCTTCGGCTAAGTCCATATCATCGTGAATATCGAAAAAAGCCATTTCCGGTTCTATCATCCAGAATTCGGTGAGATGACGGCGTGTTTTTGATTTTTCGGCACGGAAACATGGGCCGAAACAGTAAGTTCGGTTCAATGCCATGATAGCCGCTTCCGAATAAAGTTGTCCAGATTGTGTCAGATAAGCCTTCCTATCGAAATATTTCGTCTCAAAAAGTGTTGTTGAACCCTCTGCGGCATTAGGCGTGAACATAGGTGAATCGACAAGAGTGAAATCACGTTCATCATAGAAATCCCGGCAGGCCTTTTCAATCTCGGCGCGAATTTTCATGATAGCATAAGGATTGCGCGAACGTAACCATAAATGACGGTTATCCATTAAAAATTCAACGCCGTGTTCTTTTAATGCAATGGGATATTCTTCGGCAATATGAATGATCTCTATATCTTTAACGAGCAATTCATAACCGGCTTCCTGGCGTGGCGCCTCCTGAACAATACCCGTTACAGATAAAGATGATTCCTGTGTCAGCGTATTCTTGAGTTCAAATATTTCTTCACTTACCTCATTATTCAAAACAACACATTGTATGAATTCAGTACCGTCACGAAAGATCAAAAACCAGATCTTTCCGCTTTTTCGGATATTGTATACCCAGCCTTTTAGGGTTATTTCTTTTCCCAAATACTCTGAAATATGTTTTGCCAATATATATTCGGCCATAAATTGCTCCCCATTATCCTTTTTTTCACAAATTCAGGCATAAAATTAAGATTTTTCCTTGCCTTATCAAATAAAAAACTCATAACTTTCATCCTAATCAACTGAGGAGAAAATATGTCGCATTTTCGTAACATTACTGTTCGAAATGAAGTACCCGATGAATTAAAAGAATTAAAAGATTTTTCATACAACCTGTGGTGGAGCTGGCAACCAAAAGCTTTGCAGCTTTTTCGTCAGCTTGCCGGGGATTTATGGCACGAAGTAGATCATAATCCCTTGACCCTTATGAAACAGATCTCTCAAGCGGATCTGAACGCAAAAAGCAACGATCCGGCGTTTCTGAAGTTATTTCATGAAGTTTTAGATGATTTTAATCATTATATGACGCGTGAAGATACATGGTATAACAAAACCTACAAGAAAAATAAAGATTTTCAGGTAGCCTATTTTTCTGCCGAATTCGGTGTTCACGAATCCGTACCGGTCTATTCCGGCGGTCTCGGTATTCTGGCCGGTGACCATTGTAAATCCGCTTCCAACCTTGGTGTACCCCTGGTTGGTGTCGGTATGATGTACAAACAGGGATATTTCATTCAGCGTATTGACAGCGAAGGGAAACAGGAAAATATTTTTCCCACCTATGATTTTGAAGATATTCCCATTAAACTTGTTCTGGACAAAGAGGGTAAGCCGGTTACTGTTTCAGTAATGTTCCCCGGCCGCAAGATCTATGCTCAAATATGGAAAATGCAGGCAGGGCGTACTTCCATTTACCTTTTGGATACAGACATTCCCGAGAATCTTCCAGAAGACAGGATCGTTACGTCTCAATTGTACGGCGGTGATCAGAACATGCGTATTACTCAGGAGATCTTGCTGGGTATAGGCGGAGTAAGAGCGCTTAGAGCCCTTGAAATAGAACCAACCATTTATCATATGAACGAAGGCCATTCGGCGTTTCTCGGACTTGAACTGATCCGCGAATACATATCAAAAGGTTATTCAATCAACCTGGCAAGAGAACTTGTCTCTTCAAAATCCGTATTTACTACACACACACCCGTTTCCGCCGGCAATGATGCCTTCAACGAATCCATGATGAAAGAATATTTCGGTGCTCAACTTGAACCATACGGCGTTGACTGGAATCAGTTCTTCAATATGGGCAAGGATAATTCGACCGGTCTTTTCAGCATGACCATTCTGGCAATGAATTGTGCTAAAAGTGCAAATGGGGTCAGCGAACTGCATGGTGAAGTCAGCCGAAAAATATGGAATGACGTTTGGAAAGATATTCCGTACTACGAAGTACCTATCACCCATATTACAAACGGTGTCCATACGGAGACTTGGATGGCAAAACAGTTCAAAAAGCTGTACAGTGAATATCTGACGGACAATTGGATCAATTTAATTGACGATCCGAAAACATGGGAACGAGTTGACAATATTCCCGGAAAGAAGCTCTGGGATACCCACATGGAGCGTAAGACTCGTCTGGCAGAGGTCGTCAGAGACCGAATAAGAGCCCGTAACGAACGAAACGGGGTTCCGACACATATTACCGACAAGATCTGTGAAAATCTCTGTGAGGGCGCTCTTTTCATCGGTTTTGCCCGACGTTTTGCAACCTACAAACGAGCAACTCTGATCTTTCATGATGAAGAAAGGCTTAAAAGAATCGTCAATGATAAAGATAAGCCTGTTGTCATTTTCTTTGCAGGTAAAGCACACCCTGCAGACCGGCCCGGGCAAGAACTTATCCGCCAAATTTACAAATTGTCCATGAAAGACGAATTCCTTGGTAAGATCATTCTATTGGAAAATTACAATATGTCCCTTGCAAGATATTTAGTATCCGGTGTTGATGTTTGGCTGAACAATCCACGTCGTCCCCGTGAAGCCAGTGGAACATCCGGTGAGAAGGTTCCCATCAACGGGGGGATCAATTTCTCGGTGCTTGACGGTTGGTGGCGTGAAAGTTACAACGGCAAGAACGGTTGGTCTATCGGAGAGGAAAAAGAATACGAACATCTGGATATTCAGGATAGTGAAGATGCAAACAGCATGTATTTTACTCTCGAGAATTCCATCATTCCCGAATATTATGAATTCAACGATGACGGTTATTCCCCTGCCTGGATAAAGCGAATGAAAGATTCCATTAAATCTGTCGTTCCGATTTACAGTACTGCCCGCATGGTAAAAGCATATGTAAATGATCTTTACGTGCCGGCATATGAATACAGCAAAAAACTTGAAGCCGAAAGTGAAAAAGGTGCCAGGGTTCTGGCGGATTGGAAAGAAAAAGTCCAAAAAGCGTGGAGCAAGATATGGATCACCGAGATCAATCCCATTGGCGATTTCACTAATGAATTGACAATCACACTGAATGCGGATATAGATCTGGACGGATTGACTCCGGACGATGTGGTGGCGGAAGCCATGCTGGTCCGAGAAGGTTTTGAAGATCAACCGCCGGTATCGATCGTAGAATTGACCATCAAAGAAAAATCTGCCATGCGATATATTTACAGCGGTGAACTTCTGGTGCCCAAGGGCGGAAAATACAAATACGGCATTCGTGTAAGGCCAGTGCATCCGCTTCTGAAAACAAAATTCGAACCAAGATTGATCAGGTGGATGGAAATATAACAGTGACCGGTGATCGATGACCCGTAACCTGTCACGAACGGTAAAGGGTTATCGGTAAAAAGATAAATTATTGAGGCGGACCTGTGTGTACGCCTTTTTAATTATACGGAACAGGTATGCTTGTTCCGAACGTGTATTTATATAAATTCGATATTAAGTCATCCTAAAAAATCGTTTTCAATTCAAAATAATTGTTATTAATATACATTCGTCTTTTAAAACACAGGAGGAATTATGAGACGATATAATGGGACTCCCATTAAAACCATTAAAGCTATTAATCGTTTTTTTCCATACGTTATGCCGACACGAAACGGCTCCGTCGTATATCTGGATATTAATCTTGAGATGGAGAATGCCATTGCATATCTTGAAAAGATAAATAAAGATCGTCCCAAAGAGGAACGCGTTAAGATATTTGACGTATTATTGGCAGCTCTGCATCGCATGTACCTTGAACGTCCGCGTCTGAACCGTTTTATCATTGGGAACCGTTATTATCAAAGAAATGAACATGTCTATTTTTTCGTTTCAAAACGCGAAATATCCGATGCGGCCGATGAACGTTTGATCGGTCTGCAATTAGGTCCAAAAGACGGTATTTTTGAAGTGTCGAAGAAAGTTCGCGGAGATATTAAAGAATCTAAAACCGGGAAATCGGAAAACACAGATGAAAAAGCTGTTGAATTTCTGATGAAATTGCCTCGTTGGTTCGTTCGGTTCTTTGCAAAATTCGTATATAAATTTTTGGATAATCGTGATATGATGCCGGCTTTTTTGGCAGAAACAGACAGTATGCACGGTTCGGCGTATATTGCCAATCTCGGTTCTTTTGGCGTACAGCATCCGCCTTTTCATCATCTTTATGATTACGGTGATATTTCACTATTTTTTGTCATTGGTGGTTATAAAAAGGAAGCTGTTGTTGACCAGGAAACCGGTGAGATCAGCGTTAAAACTGTCATTCCGATGAAGGTCAGTATTGACGAGAGGATAGCTGACGGTGTTTATTTTAACAATTCATTTCATTTGTTCAACGATTTTCTTCAAAATCCCGAAAAACTGGAAACTTTCCCTGAAGATCAGAAAGATCCATATCCTCATGTTAAATACATGCGGGATGGCAGTAAGAAAGTAAGTAGCAAACAATAAGTCGAAGACTCTACTAAGCCTTGGCGTCGTAGAGCAGAAGGCAGAAGCTAGAAGCCGGAATTTAGAATATAGAATAGCGCTCCGATTTTCGGGGCGTTTTTCATTTTATCATGTTCGCAAGATCCATAAAGACGTCTTTTATCTTCACGGGCTCAACCGTGCCGCCTTTTTTGGAACAAGCTTTATGACACGGGGCTTTACAATCGGCACACGGAATGGTCAAAAGATCTTCTCCGCTGCCTCCCGTAAATAAGGCACGGTATGCTCCTTTGTAGTTACCCACTTCAATACGTCTGAGAATTCCACGAATGTCCAGATCATATGGACACACCGGTAAACAGGGTGCATCTTCGCACCATTGGCATAATGTGGCGTCATCATGAAGTTTGATGTATTTGCTGTCTTCAAGCGCATTTGCCTGAATACAAGCATCTTCTTCTATCTCTCCAAACTCGGAGGGTTTATATTCCTTTACAAAATCCTTCATTCCCTTCCGCCACATGAATTCTTCTTTTCCGAGTCGTCTAAGCACCATGTTGGCTGCTGAAATACCCGAGATAGTAACAGAAGGACTTCCGGTCCCCATTACCGTGGATTCGCCGCACATAAACAGATTTTCCCATTTTGTCGATGCATGCGGACGATTTAACAATTCCTGGCCCATGCTTTGCTTTGGACCGGCTACGGCTCCACCCGGTTTCATTGTATAACGTTCAATGGTTGTCGGGGTTGCAACATTATAATAGTGAACGGCATCACGAAATCCCGGATAGTGTTTTTCCAAAGTCGAAAGAATGCGTTCAGCTTCTTCCGTTTTGTTTGAATCATAATCTGCACTCTGATATTTTGGACTTTCTGGTGACGGCCATTTTCTAAGGGAAGGCCCGATCGCCATGACGGTATGGGTTCCCGGAGGACAGATGGAAGGTTCATCCAGCGAGAAAATGTAAAGTGTGATCTCTTTTTCATCGATCGCCTTGGGATTATCCGCAAGCATCTGTATGGGTTGAGTACCTTCGGGGATCACATGTTTATCAACCACACTGTAAAGTACAACGCTGGGATATGTAGGTATGAACGATTTTGCCCAAGTTCGAATTTCGGGATCGGAATCTTCGGGGGCGATCAATTTGCCGTAGAGATCCCAAATACTCCCACCGTAGACAATTGCATCGGCTTCATATTTCTTTTCACCTTTAGGGGTATCTGCCATCAATCCGCAAACTTTGTCTCCATCAAATAAAATTTGTTTGACCTTGTTCTGATAGTGAATAGTGCCGCCGTATTTTTCGACCGCTTTTTCAAGTTTACCCGGCAACTGCTGAGTTGAACCAACGGGATAATAGCTGCCGCCAAAATGATTGTCCATGAACATCGTTGCGGCCATGATGGCCGGTGTTTCATCAACAAGCGTATAACAATAAGTGGATGTCAGCTTGTTCAGGTATTCGATCACACGTTCCGAGCGAATATAACGCCGGACGATCTCACCTGCGCTCTTTTTTAGGAGATTCAAAGCTTTCAGTTGCTTTATCGGATGTCTGAGAAACATTTTCATGGCAACTTTCGGATCGATCTCTGATGGAGCAACGCTAATGGGTTCCGATGTTAGAACCTTATGATATAAGGGTTTTAAATACCGATACAGCGCCTTGATCTCGCGCATTTCTTTATTGTTGAATATTAACTCAAGATCTTTGAAGTAAGCGCTCATATCTGCATGAAAATGTATCGGCACTCCGTCATAGATCATACAATACAGCATATCATGGCGTATCACCTCGATCGGCTCTTCCAATTCGCTCATGATATAACGATGTGCATTAAAGCCTTTGCTGCCAAATCCGAAAAGCATGGCAGTTCCCTGATCAAATGTAACTCCGTCTCGACGAAAAGCCCCGCAAGACCCGCCGGGCTGATAATGCTGTTCCAAAAGACGAACTTTCAACCCCCGTTTTCCCAGTAGTGCCGCTGCTGTTAATCCGCTGATTCCCGCACCTATAACGATCACGTCCGATCGATCCGTATTCATATCATACTCCCCGATTATTATTTTCTTATGTGTAGTTTACTACTTTTTTAATCCGGCATGCAAATAAAAATCCGCTAAAAAAATCATTCTTGATTAAAATGAGGTCTTTAATATGTTAATAATTCATTTGAAAGAATTTTTTAACTTAGAAGGGGAAAGAAATACCTTCAGGGATAATTATTGTGGTTTTCACATCAAAACTCAAGGCGGCAAAATAGCCCAAAGCTCCGTTAGTAATATTGGATAAGGGGTTATAAGGTGTCGATGAAAAGAATGAGTTTGAGCTGACTGCATCACCTAGCTGGTCAAGATAGGTATAAACATACCTATCAATTGCATTTGCCCGGACCGTAACCGTATCGCCGATATCAAATAAAGCTATGGGACCGGGAGAATACGCAAGCGTATCATTATTGGCATTATCATCATCCCCGACAATATAAGAACCTTCACGGGGCTCGCCGTTAATAAAATAATCGAATAAATAATAGTTATCGACGCTGGCGTCATCATACAGATTGACGAAAAGAAAATACGGCAGACTGTCCAAAAGTCCATCACCCCCGTCACCGCCGCCGAAATCGAATCCGCTGCTGTCTCCAAAATCTCCAAAGGAGCCGAATGAACGGCTTGTGAGAGAATATATGACGGGCCTGTCATACATATGGCTTTCAGCTTCGTAAAGTTTGCCATCATGTTCGATCTTAAGATAGTAGGTTGAACCCGGCGTACCAATTAAAGAAGTACTTTTATATAATCCCCTTTCGATATACTGCAAGGTATCCCAAGCATTATCATCTTCTTTGATCATGACCACTGCATCGCAAATGCACAACTGAGTGTCGGGATTAAAATAACTGGTTGTCTGCCGGATGTTCACCCAAGCCAGAGAATCTTCGTAAACCCTGCCTTCAACAACAAGAGCCGGGGCCACTTCGTTCAGATCTATATCCACAACCCTTTCGCAGGAAAGGAAAGCAGATGAAATAATGATAAACAGCATAATGTATTTTTTCATATCAGATCCCTAGAAATTAATGTTGTATGTTATAGAAGGCACGATGCCGAATAATGTAACCTGAACAGCCTCCCGCAAATCGGGGTTCGCTTCACTTTCACGGAAATAGATCGAGTAGGCGTTATAACGATTATATGCGTTATAAATGGAGAAATCCCAGGAGGATTCAAAACGTCTGCTCTCTTTGCCTTTGACGTGCAAATTCAGGTCAAGCCGATGATAATCCGGCATTCTGTATCCGTTACGTTCGGTATAATACGGAACTACCAGATCCCCTATTCTGTATTGTCCGCTGGGGAAGGTCACGGCATTGCCGGTATAATAAACCCAGGTGCCGGAGAGATAAAGGCGCTCATTGAATTGATATTTAAGGACCAATGACAGATCATGGGACCGGTCATACTTTGCCGGATACCATTCTCCCCGGTTTATTTGGTCGATCTTTTGTTCTGTCCTGGAGATGGTATAGCTGATCCAGCCGGTCAGATCTCCGAATTTTCTCTTAACATAAAGTTCCAATCCGTACGATCTGCCTTGACCGGTAAGAATTTGTGCTTCAATATTCTCATTTAAGTTTATGTTTGTCCCGTCTTCAAAATCTGCGACATTTCCGATATTCTTGTAGTAGGCTTCAATTGATGCTTCGATGTTGTTATTATCAAAATTCTGAAAATAGCCCAGCGCGATCTGATCAACGATCAAAGGATTTATGATCGTTGAACTGGGCAGCCAGACATCGGTCACTTGTCCGGATGTGCTGTTTGACAATAAATGAAGGTTCTGAACCATTCGATTGTATGATGCTTTCAAGGAGATCAGGTCCGTTAACCGATAATTGAGTGAAAAACGCGGTTCAAGATTACCGTAATATTGCATGACTTCATGGACATCATATACTGCCGAATCAACGATCACGTTTTCTTCATCGTAAGTATAAGCAGTTCCGGGGCCAAGCTGATTGAAGAACGATGTCCTCAGACCGTATTCAAGGCTTAAAAGTGGAGAGATCGTCTGTTCATTTGAAATATAAAGTGAACTTTCAAGAGCATATTTTTCATCCAGAACGATACTGAAAGCATTACTGTCAGAGCCTGTGACAAGCTCACCAGGATCAAATCGGTATGCATTCATCTGCACACCCACGCGAAACGTATTATTCACATTCGGATAATAGGTCAAATCTTCTTTTAATGCCCAATTTACAATACCGGAGTTCAAGTAAGCGTCTTCTCCCAGTTTAAACCCATAGCTGTAAGTGCTGTGTATCAGTGAAAGGTTGGAAAACAATTTGTCGCTGAAAAGGTGGTTCCATCGAAAAGTTCCCGTATTGTTACCCCAGCTGGTGCCCAGCACGTCCTTGAACCCGAATACATCCTGACCGAAATAACCCGAAAGGAATATGCGGTTATTGTCATTGATCTTGTAATTTATCTTTGCATTCAGATCATAGAAATATAGCTGGGTATTGTCCGGCACTTGTTCCAGATTCAGCGCTTTCAGGATCAGGTCGGCATAACTTCTTCGTCCGGAAATAATAAAAGACATCTTATCCTTGATGATCGGTCCTTCAAGCGTCAATCTTGAAGAGATCAGACCGATACCGGCCTTCACATCAAACTCCTTGTTATTTCCATTATTCATTTGCACATCGATCACGGAAGACGCTCTGCCACCATAATAAGCGGGGATTCCGCCTTTATATACCATCACGTCGTTCAGGACATCGGAATTGAAGACTGAAACAAAACCCAGTAAATGGGAAGGACTGTAAACGGTCGCCTCATCCAAAAGGATCAGATTCTCATCATTAGCTCCACCTCTGACATTAAAACCCGTACTTCCCTCAGAGGCATTTGAAATACCCGGCAGAAGCTGGATGGTTTTCAAAATATCTGCTTCTCCGAAGAGAACGGGCATAACGGAAATATCTTTTATATTTAGTTTTGCAACGCTCATACGTGTAGAAGTCAAAGACTCATCCGGCCGTTCCGCACTAACGGTAACCTCGTTCAAAGCAATAACGGATTGTGATAATTCAATATTCAGAAGTGTATTTTCTCGAAGATCAACCATTCTTTTTACGGGATCGTACCCTATAAATTTATATATCAGGGTATGTACACCTACCGGAAGTGACAAAGAATAGAATCCATAGGAGTTACTGAAGGTCCCTACTGACATATCTTCAACGGTGACAGAGGCACCGATAAGGTCTTCGCCTGTTTCGGCATCTGAAATTGCACCTCGCAGTGTAAAATTAGTCTGTGCGGACAATACAGATATTAGAATGAAAAAGATCAGGAATGTGCGTTTTAACATTATAGACCTCAATTAAATTATCTGGTACCGGAGTACCGTTCTATGGTCATTCAATACTAATGCATAAGTAATGACAAAGTTCAAATTTTTAAATGATCCATTATAAGTTTTCATAAATAATTTAATATCTGATAGAATAAGTCACAAAATATTTTATTAAAACAAACAATAATCATTTTAAGCTATTTTCGATTATTTCCGATCAAAATCCATATTACTTTTTTGCATGCATGATGAGGGGCTTCTGTCCCTTTTTCTTGGCTTTAAAAGCTTTGATCAGCGTTTCGGCATGCTCAAAGGGAACAGTAATAAAAGAGAAATTATCCATGACCTGTACATCGGTAATATCCCGTGAATTGATCTTAATGGTATTAATGATCAGCATTGTGAGCTTATCGGCTCGCATTTTATCTTTTTTTCCGAGTGCAACAAAAAGTCGCGCCTTGCCTTGCTTATCGAGATCATTTCCTCTTGATGAGAATTCCTTGACCTTTCCATAGCTCCCCGGATCCAATTCATCTTTAAATGCATAGCTAAGGACCGCTGCCAGTATCTTGGAAGGCTTATTTGTATCAAGCAGGCTCTTGGCCCAGTTATAATAATTTGGATCGATCTCTTCATCAAGAATGAGGTTCAGATCTTCGGTTATTTTTTGTCGTTTGCTCTTAACAATTTCTTCCACGGTGGGCACATTGGAACGTTTGATATTGGTCTTGGCGACCCGCTGAATGTACATGAGCTTTTTATATTCACTTGGAGTAATAAAAGTAATAGCGGTGCCTTCTTTACCTGCGCGACCCGTTCGCCCGATGCGATGGACATAAGATTCCGGATCATGTGGCAGGGCAAAATTGATCACATGCGAAAGATCGCTAACGTCTATTCCACGCGCGGCTACATCGGTAGCGACAAGAATATTGATATTTTTCTTTTTAAACCGGTTCAAAGTTCGTTCACGCTGAGCCTGAGAAATATCACCGTGTATGGCCTCGGCATCATATCCTCTCCCCAAAAGTTTGGAAACCAAGGTGTCGGCATCCTGCTTGGTTCGGCAAAAGACCAGTCCGTAAAAATTCTCTTCAAAATCAATAATTCTGCACAAAGCGTCAAATTTATCAGAATTCTTGACTTCAAAATATATCTGTTCTGTCAAATCTGTGGTTACGTTCTCTTTTTTGGTCTTCAGCAGTTCATAACCATCCATATAAGTATGGGCAAGATCACGGATCCTGTCCGGAATAGTTGCCGAAAAAAGCAAAGTTCTTTTTTGCGGACTTGTATATTTCATGATCTCTTCCATGTCTTCAATAAAGCCCATGTTCAGCATTTCGTCCGCTTCATCCAGAATCAGATGTTCAATATTCTTAAGTTTCAATGTTTTTCGCTTTAAATGATCGATCACTCTGCCGGGTGTTCCCACAACAATATGGACTCCCTGTTTTAACCTTCGTAATTGCTGGTCTATAGATTGACCACCGTAAATCGGCATAGTACGGATCTGCTTATCACCGCGAAGCGAATGGATCTCCTCAGCGACCTGAATGGCCAGTTCGCGTGTAGGTGTTAATACAAGTGCCTGAACACCTTGTTTATCAGGATCGATCATATCCAGAATAGGTAATCCGAAAGCGGCTGTTTTGCCGGTCCCGGTTTGAGCCTGTGCAATAATGTTCTTTTCGTTTTTGAGCATGACCGGAATGGTCATGGCCTGTATGGCTGTGGGTTCTTCAAAACCTTTTTCACGGATAGCGGCCAAGCTGCTTTGGGAAAGTCCAAGCTCCGTAAAAGCTCTCTTTGTTGTCATGGAGTTCTCTTTTTGATTAATATTCTCGTCCGGTTAGTCCGAACCAGCGAACATACGCTACAAAACATCAAAAAGATAACAAAATATAAATTATTTTCCGTTCGGAAATGAAGCGGAGATATTTATTTACTGTTTTATAATCAGGAAGTTATAAAAGCCATTACAACATATAACTAAATCCCAGTTTCCATCCGAACCATGCGAACAGTTTTGAATTTGTCCATTCATATTCATAAAATGTCCGGGGAATACGCATGACTGAGGGATCGCCTTCCGAAAGCTGATCCGTGTAAAAAACATTGCAGGACGGACCGCCAACAAGTGTAAAACTGTCCCCCAGCCTGATACGGTAATCCATGTGCAAAGACGTCAACATGTTTAAGTTATTATCCCAGTTCCAGTTATGTACCACCTGTTCCTGCATTAATTCAAAAGCGACACGATGCCTGTAACGAACCGGTTGACTGGTTCCGATTCCGATACCGTATCTAAAGACAGGTGCATCTTGAAACACGGAGTAACCGACTGAGTAAACGTTATAGAATCGCGGTACGCCCATTTTGAAATTAGCATTCAGATAGGAAAGTTCATTTGCATTTAATTCCAGATCGAAATATCCGTTCTTTACAAATGAGAACAATCCGATAGGCAATGCTTCGGTACCGTCATTGACGATATTGACCACACCGACCTGCAAACCATCCATACGGTTGACCATATTGACCACCCCGATCTGTACACCGAAATAATCCTGAAAGAAAAGATTGACCGGTGCGATTGTAAAGCCTTCCGCATCTCCCAAAGCCATGTTCACTCCCCCGGCGATCGCAACGCCGTCAAGCGTTTTCAAATGTATATTCGCACCACCGGCTACAAAAAAACCGTCGGCATGTCCACCGGATAAGTTCAACCCGCCG
>CAYVLJ010000054.1:0-13108 GCA_964452375.1 uncultured bacterium
TGACCCGATGGGGATGAAAGCCAGTTCCTACATGCAGCCGCCGGCCGGCTCAGAATTGAATGGGTCCTGTATGCCGGTGACCCTTTGCAAGTCCCCGTATCCAGCGGAAACACGTCCATTCAGGTCAACCAGCTTCTGCCTTATGTAAAATCCGGCCAGATGAAAGGCATTGTTGCAGGTATGCCTGGCGCAGCCGAATACGAGACCATGGTCATTCGTAAGATCGAAGAGAATATCGGTGTGGTCACTGATGAAGCTCGATCCTTGTTACCGAACTTTAAAGAAAGACGAAATGCCACGAAATTCATGGATGCGCAATCAATTGCTCACTTGATGATCGTGCTTTTCATCATTCTGGGTAACATTTCATATTTCGTTAAACGCAGAAAACAAAGAAAATATTAGGAGGTAGTTCATGTATATAGGTGTATTAGGTGCATGGATCGCCGTCTTCTTGACATTATCCATCTTGAGTTATCTCTACGAAGACAATGTATTCTATAAACTGGCAGAACATATCTTCGTTGGTGTTTCTGCCGCACACTGGGCAACCATCGCTTTCTGGAACCAAGTCCAGCCCAACCTATTTGGCCGTCTTTGGCCTCAGGCAGAAGTTGCTTCACTTGGTGGTTTTCAAAAGTTCTGGTACGGCATTTACCACGGATTACATGTGATCTTCGGTAAAGTTTTTCCCGAGCAGACCCTTAATGGCGTTCTCTACCGCGGAATAGGTGATCAGCCTCAGAACTTCAGCTATCTGATCGCTTTTGTTCTGGGAGTCTTTATGCTTTTCAGACTGATCCCCAAGATCGGTTGGTTGAGCCGTTGGTCTCTGTCATATGTTATTGGTATGGCCGCCGGCCTTCGTCTTTACGGTTACATGAGTTCAGATGTTTTAGGTCAGATCCATGCTACCATGCTGCCTTTATGGACAGGTAATCTTGGAAGCAGTATCAATAACATCATTCTGATCGTTGGTGTATTGACGGGTTTGTTATACTTCTTTTTCTCTGTGGAACACAAAGGCGCTTTGAAAGTCGTTTCGCGTATCGGAATATATTTCCTTATGGTGTACTTCGGTGCATCGTTCGGATTTGCAGTTATGGGACGTATTTCATTGCTGATCGGTCGTTTTAATGACTTGATCCTTTATTCGGGAAAACAATACGGCTTTGCAACACCCATTATTCTAGTTATCATGATCGTTGTTCTTATCTTGACAACGCGTAAGAGCAAGGCTGAGACAGAGGAAGTCTAAACTATCATAAATATTGATAAGAGCCCTCCAGCAGGAGGGCTTTTTTTGTTTTATCAAAGATTTGACTCAAATCGAAAAGTTATGATCGACTCAAATCGAAAAGTTATGATCGACTCAAATCGAAAAGTTATGATCGACTCAAATCGAAAAGTTGATGTTAATAATAAATGATTTTGAAATGAACTCTGCATATTATTAAATTAGCTTTCAATTATTGGAATAATTATGAAAACATTTACTCTGAATATTAGCACATCATCAAGAACCGAATTCGCAGATATTACTTTCGATCTTCAGAAACTTTTAGATAATAATGACTGTAGGAGCGGTATCATGACAGTGTTTACAACTCATACGACTGCAGCTGTCACGATAAACGAAAATGCCGATCCGGATGTTCAGCATGATCTGAAATATAAGTTAAATGATATGATCCCAAAGGATGAGGCGGCCTATCGGCATATGGAAGGGAATAGTGACAGCCATATGAAATCATCACTTTTCTCCCCTTCCCTATCTTTGATCTATGAAGATGGCAAATTGTTAATGGGCATATGGCAAGCCGTTTATTTTTGCGAATTTGACGGTCCGAGAAATAGAAATGTATATGTTAAAATAATCGAAGACAAATAGAAACGAGGAAAAATGAAAAAAATATTGTCACTCCTGATTGTTCTTGTTATTAGTTGCACTTTTATCTTTGCCGAAGAAAAACGGGATTTACCCATGAGCATCTATGCTGAATTGGATATGTATCTTGGCTATAAAATGGGTGTAAAATATGAACTGAATCACAAGCTCGACCTGGTATCAAGCTTTGGTGTAAATGCAATTTTCCCTTCACAAAAAACTTATAGTATGTATACTTCATATCGTTCCATGTCCTACGATAAATTGGATATCGCTGTGAATTTTGGTGTCATGCAGGGAGTCTTCGATTATACTACTACAGATTATGATAAATACTTTGTCATTAGCCCGGGTTTAACAATGCAATGCTCATATAGATTGAATGATCTTATAAGTATTGGCGCACAGGGCGGTATGGTGCTGATGATCGGTTATGAAAGCGAATCATGGGCAACAAGTCTTGAACCATATGCCGGCATTACATTCTGCTTTTCAGAAAAGTAATTATTTTAAAAGCAGCATTTTTTTACTGTCAATAAAATCACCGGATTCAATCTTATAAACATATATACCGCTCGGCATGTCCGAGGCATTGAATTGAACGGTATATTTTCCTGCCGAATGGAAATCATCAACAATATCTTTGATCGGTTTTCCGCTGAGATCGAATATCTTGATCCTGACGAAGTTATCTTCCGGGAGATCATATGAAATATTCGTTACCGGATTAAAGGGATTGGGATAATTATTGCCCAAAGCATATGACTGAGGGAAATCTACTACATCAAGGGATGTATTTGTATAAAAAACCACTGAAGCCACTTTCCAGAAGTATTCCCTCATATCGCCAACACGCATATTATCTATGTAATTTTTATAAGCGTACACAACCCTTGGCGATGTATTTGATGAGCTCCAATAATACACTTCGTATTTGACATTATCGCCGGGATCCGGATCCTGCACTTCAGTCCACTCAAAATAAGGATAACGGGTCGTTTGATAGCTATTGTTATTGGGTGTTATCAATACGGGCGCAGGCGGTGCCTCATTTTCAGTATTTATATAAAATATTCGACTGTTTCCTGAAGATCTGGTAGTTGAATTCATTTTATCGCATGCCTCAACATACCAATAGTATTTTTCGTTTTCCTGAAGATCGATCGTTAATTCATGCTGTGTCTGCCGTCCGCTGTAAACACATAACATACTATCGACACCATTCCCAATATATAAATTATAAATCAATGAGTCTTCACCGGGATCACGATCTCTGGAAGCTGACCATTCAAATACAGGCCTGAGAGTATCGGAAATAAATTCATTGTTCGGTGAAAGGAGTTCAAAGGCTTCAGGACGAGTGTTATTTGTGTTCACTTTAAAACACCAAATTCTCGAACTGTTTCCAAGATCATCGCTAACCTGCCAGTAATATGTCTTGTCTTCTGAAAGCTCATCGGGGAACTTAAACCAATTCACATTTATCGAATCAAAGACGTCGGTAGAATCAAATTGAGGAACATAACTTATATAGAGTGTATATGCCGATCCATCTGAATTCCACGTAAATGAAGGTGTTTTTGTAGCAATGATCTCCATGCTGTCAGGATAGACCAATGACAATTCACTGCCCGAATAATTATTGGCAGTGATCGTGATCATATCCGAACGATAAATTGAATTTTCAACACCATTAGCTTTAACAGTCAGGCTGATCGAATAAGTGCCGGTATCTGAATAAGCGTGATTCACGGTATCGCCAGTGGCAACGGATCCATCACCGAAATCCCAAACATATTCGTATTCACCATCCGGAAGATCAGATAGTGCCCAGAAATTAACATCATAACCGGGATATCCCCTGCTGTGATCCGAAGCCAGATCCAGCTCTTCAAGTTCAGACGATTCCCAGACCATAGCGTCAAAATCGATCTTTTGACATGATATTTCGGTTTAATCACCTAAATGAACATAAGTGCTACCATCATTTGCCATCATGTATTTGCCCAAAGAGACAAGCGTATCTGAATTAGAAGATTGATCGATCATTACTATTTCAATACCGCCGGCATGATGCACTCTGTAAAATGCCGAACCGGTCGTTGCATTAGCCGGTATGTAAGCTTTGATCTCATAATATCCGTTTTCCACTTGCGGTGTCCATGTTACATAACATATATCCTGTGAGTTTTCTTCAGTATAGGTCCACCAATGATGACCGCCGTAACCCGATCTCGTACTGCGATAGTATCTCATGGGAACCGTATTACCTTCCGCCTTGATATAAAACCCATGATCAAATTGTTTATCATCAACAATTGAATCAACGGGTTCCGGTGTGGTATAGTCTGTAGCAATGCACCAAGGCATTGTCGTATAACCGCTATTGGCATAGTTCAAGCTGGCATGTCCATGATTATAACCAGGCCAATCATAACGTACGGTCGCTCCATTACGGTTTGGCCAGGAAGATTCATTTCGATTGCCATAGGGATCATTGGCAATAACCGTACGCTGTCCATTGGAAGCACGTCCTTTACCCACGATCAAATGACCACTGCTGGATAAATAATTACATATGGAAAACGGTTGTTCCTTGTCTATCTCGGCAGCAACCGCAGACCAATTGGTATTCCAGGTTTGATTGGTTGATACACCATGTTTATTGTAGTAACCAGCCATTCTTGAATTTGGTGACCCACCGGTCCACATGTAGCCCATTCCACCGTAACAGGTATAGCAATACGATCCGGAACTATTGCAATCATTATATGTCAGGTTAAAATAATTATCGTTGTAATAATAACGTTCATGAACGTAGGCACCATAATTGTTTGTATTACCAAAACCGGATACAAATGGCCATTTAGGTATTAGCCCGTAGTAAGCCAGAACCATAGCGGCTGTTGTTGGTGCACAAGAGGAATAGCCTCTTTCCCCCGGTGTATCGTAAACTTGATGAACATATGGAACATTCAACCAGGTATCCGTCGAAGGCATTTCAGAGGCATGTGTTACCGGAGATACCGGAAACTCCAATTTTGCAGAAACTTCTTTTTTCAAAGACCTCAAATCCATCTGCTTTATTTCGTTTCTATTTGAAAAATAAGCTATTTGATCGTCATTCAGATAAAAAGGATACTTTTCCTGAATATTATCAGTATTTGTACTTGAAATGATCTGCATGCTGATGTCCGAAACGACCACATCCGTTTTAATATTCGAACCGTTTTCATTCGATTCAACTTTTAAATATGAGAATTTATTAGATGAAGGGGACCAATGAAGATCGGCTGCATTCCCGAGATCGATGGTATTTTTGTTAATTTTATCATATATCTTCAACTTGCCATCCAATGAATTATACGAAATATACCGGCTGTCATATGACCACTGAGGAAACACATTCCCATATTCACCCCTGGTGATCTTCTCTTTATTCCCATTTTCCAGTTCTATGATCCATAACTGGTCATGATCGTCATTATAAACCACATATTTGCCATCCGGCGATATTGGAGCGAGATTTGCATAAAAGCCTAGATCATATTTAACGATCAAGCCATTTTCATCTATTACAAACAATTGATCTTCTATTGTATAGCTGATACTGCCCGTTTTTGAAAAATACACTTGTCCGGAACAATATACGGGTTCATGTAAAAATTCGAGCTTGCCTGTTGAAATATGATATAAAGCAGGGATCTCTTTTCCTCCGGCTAATTCTCTGTATTTGAAACCCATAAGATCATTTTCTTCATTATAAGTAAAGAATTTTCCGGATCCCGGAGAACTGACCAGTACTTTGGCGTCTTGTCCATCGCTGAAATATATTTTTGAATATAATGAATCGGTGTATAAAAAACCATTTTGCGCGGGAACAATATGTTGTGCTGCAGATAAAACTGCCATATGAATGAATACGGCGATCAAGAGATAACGAACAAAGGATCTATTAGTCATGAAATTCTCCAAATATCAAAATTATCGGGATGAAAATACTACTAAAAGACATTAATGTAAAGTGTTGAATTATATATTATTTATCAATAGATTACCTAAAATCATAGGATAACGAATGAAACGATTAATATTACTGTTTTTACTTACTTCATTTCTACTCGGACAAACCTTTATTCCAAACATCAGTATTGAAGGGAGTAACCTTAATCCCCAGGAAGAGCGGATCATTGAAGAATTGCAAAATACGATCGAACAGTATATTTCATCCAATAGTTTCAGCAATGAACAGTACGAACTATACGTTCCTTACAGAATAAATATATTTGTTACACAGGTAGCACAAAACGGTTCAAAAATGAGCATTACAGCCAATGCTTTTTTTTCCAATGAATATGATCAACGCTATATCGATAACGCCTGGGTATTTGAATTCTCCGAAGGTGAAGCCCTTTACAGGGAAATGCTTTACAACCCTTTGAGGGACATGATCGATTATTACGGATATCTGATCATGGCCACAGAAATGGATGGCATAGAGGATTTGGGTGGTAACTCTCTATTTGATCTTGCAAATGAGATATATTCCAAGGGAAGTTCTTCTCGTTGGTCAAGCGGGTGGAATTCACGCAAGGAAGACTTTGATAAGCTGACAGGTGATTTCAGATTAAGAAAAGCCAGATATCTTTACAATCAGGCCTTCTGGGCAATTGACGACGGTCAAGGAACTGAAGGCTGGTATTACCTCAAAGAAGCTCTTGAGTATTTGCTTTCATCTTTAAATCTTGATAGCCAAAATAAATTCTTGAATTTCTTTATCGATCAACATTATAAAGACAGTGAGTATTTCACTCAAGTTTATCAGGATACTTCATTTGTTCCGATGTACAGGGAATTATCCCCTACAAATAAAGATTTCTTTGATTCGGTCGTTGAGCCGTTCATTGAAGGATATTATTGATCTGAGATCTTGGGATCGCACCCTCTCTTAAAAAACTTAGTTTATCATCACGATCTATCAAGATCACCGTACTAGGTATCGTTCCACTCTTTTGATCTAAAACTTTATCAGAGATAAATAATTTTATCATTTTACCAAATTGATCATGAATGCTTTCCATGTCGTTTAAGGCGGGTTGACCGGATTTGTTTACGGAAGTCGTAATTACCGGTTTATCGTATTTGAGACATATTTTATGACAAAAATCATGATCGGGGATCCTGAACCCTAAAAATCCTTGAGCACTGAACAATTTTTCCGGCATCGAATCTGTTTTTGCAGGTAAAACCAAAGTTAAAGCCCCGGGTAGAAATTCACATGCCAGTTTTTCCGTTTTTTCACTTACAAATGCATATTTTCGGATCATGTCAAGATCTCTTGCGATCAGACTTACCGGCATGTGTTCGGGTCTGTTCTTGATCTCGTAGAGAGAGTCTAAAACTTTTTCAGAGCAAGAATTGCCGCCAAAACCATATAAAGTATCAGTGGGATAAATGAACAGTTCATCATTGTTAAGATAATGAATCGCATTTTCCAGTGCCTTTGGATCTTTATGATCAATGATCATTTGTTCATTTCCTTTTGATATAATTGACCGCATGCAGCTTGGATCCCCCTGCCGCCACTGTACCTGAGAGTAACTGCAAAAGGAACATTTTCCAAATATGAAAGGAATTGATGAATATCTTTTTCACCGGGCCGTTCAAAACGCCCGTCAGTTTCATTATATGGAATTACATTTATTTTACAAGGTATGGAACTGAGCTTTTCAATAAGGGCATGGGCATCTTTCGCAGTATCATTAAGGCCTTTAAGCAAAACATATTCGAAAGTAAGCAACTTATTGGTTACTATGGTATAGTATTTTGCCGCCTCAAGGAGATCATCAAGGGGATATCTACGGTTGACCGGCATCAGCTCATTACGCTTTGAGTTCATAGCGGCATTCAAAGAGATCGCCAGTTTGAATTGAAAGGGTAAATGAGCAAATTCCCTTATCCTGGGAATGATCCCGGATGTAGAGACCGTAATGTGTCTTGCACCGATGTTAAGTCCCTTTTCATGATTAATGATCACAGCCGCCTTAATGACTTCGTCATAATTGTTAAAGGGTTCGCCCATTCCCATGAATACGATATTGCTGATCTTTTTATCTGATATTCTTCTGGCTTGCAGAACTTGTTCAACGATCTCGCCGGCACTCAGTTTTCTCTTTAAGCCCATATCCCCCGTTCTGCAGAACCTGCATCCCATTGCACATCCGATCTCTGAACTTATGCAAAGCGTGTAATGATGTCCCGACTGAAGAAGAACTGTTTCTATCGCTTCGCCATCATGACACCTGAAGAGATATTTCTCGGATCCATCACTCTCCGAAAATTCCTGTTTTTCAAGATCAAGTAAGATCAGCGGTCCGTTTTTATCAATAAGTTCCCTGGCAGACTTTGAAATGTTAAGCATATCAGATGTCTTATAAACACCTTTATTATAAAGCCATTCAAATATTTGTCTTCCGACAAAAGGCTTTAGGCCGTTTGAGACCGCCCAATCCTGTAATTCCTCAAAACTGCAATTTTTAATTCCGGAGTTCATGGACATAATGTTGATATTTTAACGCTAACAAACAAGTTAAAAATTTAGGCAGAGCTACAGACGATATTTCCTAGTTGAAATATTCGTTAATTAGGTTGTGCTTAATACCTTGCATAGCTAATATTATACAAGTGATTGTATTTTAGTATTTTCTATCGTTTTCCTTGCATTTTAATCGTTAATCCGATATTTTTTAATATAATCCTTAAGGAGAGTTTATGAATACATCAGAACTGATCCAGAGCGTATCTGAGAAATCTGAAATTTCCAAATCAGAATGCAAAGATCTGTACGAGACGATGACATCAATAATGGAATCTCACTTTACATCTGAAACGGGTGTAGTGATTCCTCAATTCGGATCTTTTAATATAAAAGAGAAAGATGCAAGGCAATCCTTTAATCCTGCAACCAAGGAATACATGCTTTTACCTAAAAAACTGATACTTACCTTTGTGCCCGCTTCTCAATTAAAAGAAGATCTTAGATAAGGACCGGATCAATGTCCATAAAAATCACATTTCAACAGTTAGTTAATGAATTCGCCGCAACAACCGGCAGAACCAAGACTTTTTCTAAGGATTTCATTAAAGATGTTTTCATTACCGTGCAGGAAGGTTTAAGGCGGGATGAAAATGTCAATATAAAAGGTCTCGGTATTTTTAAATTGCAGGATGTTGCCGAAAGAGAAACCGTAAATCCCAAAACCGGCAAAGCAACATTTATTGAAGCTCATAAAAAAGTTGTTTTTAAACCGGAAAAAGCTCTTCGCGAAAAGGTCAATGAAAAATACGAAAAGCTAAAAACAAAAAAGATCAAAAAGAAAGAAACGCCTAAACCTACTCCAACTCCCACCCCGGAGATCCAAAAAGAACCAGAAAAGAAAGAGACATTGATCTTTGGAGAGAAATCAACTCCCACACCTCCTCCTCCACCACAAGAAAAACCAAAATCTAAACCCGACAAACCGGAAGATGACGATAAAAAGATCATGCCGACGTTCATTATCGAAGAAAAGAAGAAGAAATCAGCCTGGAGATGGATACTTCCTCTTCTTTTGATCATTTTGATTGTTATTGTAATTTACATCGTACCAACAAAATTCAATTCAATGGATGATCTTGCTTTCTGGAAAACATGGGATTGGGGCAAGGATTCAATACCCGATCAACCGACCATAGTCGAAACTACTACAGTAGAACCACCCATTGAAGCAGTTATCGAAGTTAAAGCTGAAAATAAAGCGCTTGCTGAAAGCGTTTTTATTAATGCCCCATTACCTGTGAAGCAAAATGAGTCATCAGTCACCGAGGAAATCAAAGAACCTGTCCTTGAGAAAAAAGAACGTGAAGTAGTTGAAACCGAACCGGTTAAAGATGTTGCACCCGAAAAAGTACCTCCTGTGCACCATGATGAACAAACTCTTATCCATATTATCAAACCCGGTAATACACTTTGGGGATTGTCCAAACATTATTATTCGCGCACTGCATTATGGCCTAATATCTACAGAAAAAATGTAGAAACCCTAAGGACCCCGGATCTTCTAATCATCGGACGTGAACTGTTAATACCCGAATTACAGGGATCTTCATTTGAACTTACAAAAACCGATTCGGCTAGAATTGCACAAGGCTACTATCTAGCCTATCGTGCCTATAAAAAATATGATGAAGAAAAAGCCGAAGGCTATCTGGATGTAGCTAAGAGATTTTCAACGACAGTTGAATATTAAACAAACGTAAAACGTCGTAAAAAGTATAAACGTAAATGGTAGAGGCGGAGTAATGCTCCGTCTTTACTTTTTTAATTGGTATTTTTTATTCGTAAAACAAAAACCGACTTTCGTCGGTTTTGCTTGACTCTATGAGTCGGGATGAAAGGATTTGAACCTTCGGCCTCTTCGTCCCGAACGAAGCGCGCTGCCGGACTGCGCCACATCCCGTTTTGAAATAATATTTCAAAAGCGAGGAAATATAAGAAAATACTTAATGTATAAACAAGATGTTTTTATTATCACACATAAAAATCGAAAGGATATATCTGTTCGCTGCATTAAATGTTATTATATGTTCTGTTTACGCTAATACTGCTGTCCTAAAAATATTTTTACAATACGCCTACAATAGCTAAAAGATATGTGTTTAAGGGAGCAAATAATTATTTTGGAGTATTATTAAAAACAATCCCTTCAAATTAAAGGAAATAAGTACAAAATATTTATGTTATAAAAACTTTTGGAGCGCATCCGGTGCGACGCCCTCCTTCGTTAAAACTTCGGAAGGGCAGGTGAATAGAAAATCCGACGAGTGAATGTTAAAAAGTTTTCGGGATGAGCCCCGAAGCATTGGGGCGAAGACTTTCGGAAACTTTACTGAAGGAGGAGGATTTTTTCCGCCAGCTGGCGGACCGAAGCGCTTGCCTGCCCTGCATAGCCTTGGCGCAGCGGGGATTTTCTTCTGCTTCTCCCAAAGGGATCCTTGTGGGATTTTCTTTGGTTAAGCAAAGAAAAGAAGTGGTAATTATATTTTCATGGTCAACCCATCGACTTCGCACTCCTATGCCAGGGCTTCGGAGTACTTCGCTCAGGGTTGGCTGTTATTATGTTTATGAACCCGGGATTTCATCCCGGGTCATCTATGATTTACCCCTCCATTAAGTCGGGGTTTTCTTTTAAAATATTTTTTTAGGACAGATGTTTTACGCTAATATTAATTACTACTGATCACTGAATTTATTACATCCCAACCAAAACCCTTACCCTGTAAAAACCGTATGGCTTTTGCTTTTTCTTCTCTGGTTTCGAATGAAGTATGGGATTTAAATTTCTTTTCAAAATGATAGCGGCAATTTTCGATCTGGGTTTCACGGTCGTAATTTTGCATGATCCTTTGGATAATATCTCCCGGCACTCCCCGCTGATACAGTTTTTCTTTCAGTTTTGCCGGACCGACATGTTTTCTGTGGATGAGCTCATCGGAGAACAATTCTGCAAAGCGTTCGTCATTGAGGTAATTCTTGTCTTTCAGATAATCGATCACTTTTTGAATAGCGGGTTTCTGATAGCCTTTCTGTAAAAGCTTGGTGCGGAGTTCGCCTGACCCATGTTCACGCAATGAGAGCAGCTCCAGAGCCTTCTCACGCGTAAATGCCAGATCAGCTGCAGATCTGAGATCCTGCAGTTCCTCATCTGATAGTGTTTTTCCTGAGAAAATTGAAAATTTAAAGATCAGATCGTCTGTAATACTGATCCTTTCCTCGTTATCGAGGAAAAGATTAAAACGATTGGAGTGCTTTTTTTGCTGTGTAATTCGTACAACAGCCGGCATATGGTTTAAGCGCTTTCTTCGACCTGTTTATTTCCGATCCCTAGTGCATCCTTTACTTCATTGGCAATAGTTTTAAGGACATCTTCATTCTCTTCCAGAAAAGCTTTTGAGTTTTCTCTGCCCTGTCCGATCTTTTCTTTGTTGTAACTGTACCATGAGCCGGATTTTTCAACAATATTATATGCTACGGCCAGATCAAGCACATCGCCAATGTAGGATATTCCTTTTCCATACATGATATCAAATTCAGTTTTCTTGAATGGCGGTGCAACTTTGTTCTTTACAACTTTAACAGTTGTACGCGTACCCGTAAAATCCGCACCATCTTTAATGGCGGTTGAACGGCGGACTTCCAGGCGAACGGAAGTGTAGAATTTCAATGCCCTTCCTCCGGTGGTCGTTTCCGGATTACCGAACATGACACCTATCTTTTCACGGATCTGATTGATAAATACTACAGAAACATGTGATTTGCTGACCAAACCCGTCAGCTTACGCAATGCCTGACTCATCAGCCTTGCTTGCAAACCCATATGGCTGTCACCCATATCCCCTTCTATCTCTGCTTTAGGTACTAAAGCAGCAACAGAATCAATGACGATAATATCAAGTGCATTACTTCTAACTAAAGTTTCACATATTTCTAGAGCTTGTTCACCGAAATCCGGTTGAGAAACCAATAAACGATTTGTATCAATACCCAGATTCTTTGCATAACCAATATCAAGTGCATGTTCAGCATCTATAAATGCTGCATTTCCACCAGCCTTTTGTGCTTCGGCAATACAATGTAACGCAAGAGTCGTTTTTCCGGAAGATTCCGGTCCGTAGATCTCGGAAATCCTTCCACGGGGAATACCTCCAATACCAAGAGCGGCATCCAAACTAAGTGATCCCGTCGATATCGCATCTATATTAAGGGGTCGGGAATTTTCTCCCATATACATAACCGATCCTTTGCCAAATTGTCGGTCGATTTGTGCAATAGCTACTTCCAATGCCTTTAGACGGTCATCTTTTGTCATAATTTTATCCTTTCAACATATAATTTTTGTGGACTAATTTAACATATAATTTTCTTTAATTGAAGTAAAATTCATTAGATGTTGAAAATGTTGATGTGGGTCACAATATACGTTGAAACGTTGAAACGTTGAAACGTTGAAGCGTTGAAGCGAAAGATATAATATCAATTTACAAGCATTAACTTAAATAAAACATTTTTCAATCTCGAAATTCTTATTCACTTCGATTGATCTTATGATCTAAAGTTCGGTGTTCATTATTCAAAACACATTCTCCTCCACTCATTTGTTCGCCCCAGTCTTGAAGAAGGCG
>CAYVLJ010000055.1:0-13047 GCA_964452375.1 uncultured bacterium
AAGTCATGATTTGAATCGGGCGTTTTTTCGCACACCATGTCCATATGGCCCTGAAGAACAACAATTGGCTTGTTTTCATAGCCTTTTGTAGCCGGAATATGCATTAACACGTTTAAAACTTCATCTATTTTAACTTCAATATCTCTCTTTTTAGCCCAATCGACCAGCCAGGTGGAGATAGCTTCTTCGTGTTTTGACTGTCTGGGGATCTGTGAGATTTGTTCAAAAATGTCTAAAATATTTTTTGTGACCGCATCCATAATTTCACCTGAATTTTTATGCTCAAAGATAAAGGTTGCAAGGCAGGATTTCAATTGTAAAAAAATATATTTATTGACTCGCGACCTATCGCAGGTTACAGGTCTCAGATCACGGATTACGGATCACCGCAAGTGCAAACCGCTAAATCTATACAACAAGTAAAAAATACTTTTATAAGATATCGTTTTTTTATCGTATTTTTCGAAAACTTTCGGAGTCGTTATGCAGTACAGACCTTTTGGATCGACCGATTTTAAAGTTTCCGCATTGGGACTTGGCACCATGCGCCTGCCCCTGTCCCGCTTTATTCCCCAAAAAGTGAATGTACAGCAAAGCATACGCATGATGAGACATGCTATCGACAAAGGAATTAATTATTTTGATACGGCCTGGCCCTATCATTTGCGTCAAAGTGAAAGGATCGTTGGAAAAGCTCTTCAGGATGGTTATCGCGAGAAAGTGCACCTGACAACTAAATTACCCATGTTCCTTATTTCCAGAGAATCGGAATTTGATTTCTATCTTAACAGCTCCCTGAAAGCCCTGCAAACGGATCATGTCGACACCTATCTTTTTCACGCTTTGAGCAAAAATACTTTCGAGCGGCTTAAAAAACTGAAGCTCCTGGATAAAATGAAACGAGCCCGGGACCAAGGAAAGATAAAGTATATTGGTTTCTCGTTTCATGACACCTTGCCCGTTTTTCGTGAGATCGTGGATCATTTCGACTGGGATGTGGTTCAGATCCAGTTCAATTACATGGATACGGCTCTGCAGGCAGGACAAGAGGGTTTGGAATATGCTGCTTCCAAGAACATGGCGATCGTGATCATGGAACCTTTAAAGGGCGGACAGCTGGCAAATCCTCCGAAAGAAGCATTGGATGTCATGGCCGCTTCAGGTATTGAGCGGACGCCCGTAGACTGGGCTCTGCAATACCTCTGGGATCGACCGGAGGTTTCTTGTGTGATCAGCGGCATGGGCAATATGACCATGATCAACGAAAACTGTGCTTCCGCCGATAAATCGGGCATTGAGAGTTTGTCTGAAAAAGAGAAGATCGTCATTAATGAACTGGTAGACATCTATCGTAAAAATATTCTTGTCCCCTGTACTGACTGCAAATACTGCATGCCCTGTCCCTTTGGCGTGAACATTCCCTTGCATTTCGCAACACTCAATCATCAGACAATTGAACGGCGATTCTATTACAAGTTCTTTGTCCGGCGTTCATATAATGCCTTGGTCCGGAACAAGAAACGCCTTAACAGATCGAAAACGAACGGACATGCATCACTCTGCACGGAATGCGGCGTCTGTATCCCCAAATGCCCCCAAGGGATTAATATTCCTCATGAATTAAAGAAAACGCTGGAGATTTTGGATAAACGTAAAAACATTAAAGATGTTTTTGAGGTTTAAAGGTTTAGGGGTTTAACGTTTAGATCTTGTATCTATTCTTCAGAACTGCTTTTTGGTCATTCCTTAACAATGTTAGATCACTTTGGATGCGGGTCTGGTAGCGATCTTCACAAAAATGTTGGATCAGATCGCAGCTCGTGATGATTAACACCTAAAACAAGAATATTTATTTTAGATTAATTCGAAGTATCCGGGTGACCGTTAATCGTTTGCAACACTTCATTTTTTATTATTAAATCTATTAACTTATGCTTATGTTTTGTGTCAAGATTGCGGAAGCAAAAAAAGGATTAAGATGAAAAAAACTTTGTTAATTATACTTGCGTTGGCTACTACCCTTTCTCTTTCCGCGGCTACACTGTCCGGAACCATCAAAGATATCAAAACGAACAAGCCTCTTGAATTCGCTAATGTGGCAGTTTATGAAAATGATACGGAAGATATAAAAACAGGAACCATGTCAGGTATTGATGGAACTTTCCGCGTATTCAACGTACCGGCAGGTAATTATTACCTGATCATTACTTACATGGGCTATGAGCAGAAACGCCATGACAATGTCGTTTTGAATGGTGAAAGCGTTGATGTGGGAACGATCTTCATGACGCCAACCGCTCTAAAGATGGAAGATGTGGTTGTTGAAGCTGAGAAGCCTGCCGTGACTTATAAGATAGATAAACGCGTGATCGATGCATCACAATTCCTGGCTGCGCGTGGGGGCACGGCGGTTGAGGTTCTTGAGAACGTCCCATCCGTCGATGTGGATATTGAAGGCAATGTGTCGTTGCGCGGCAGCGAGAATTTCACGGTGATGATCGATGGTCGTCCTTCCGTATTGGAACCACAGGATGCGCTTGAGAGCATTCCCGCCGCATCTATTGAAAATATCGAGATCATGACAAATGCTTCCGCTAAATTTGAAGCCGAAGGCGGTGCAGGTATTATCAATATTGTTACCAAACGCGATAAGCGCATTGGCATCACAGGATTGGCTTCGTTCAATGCCGGTACCAATAATCTTGGAGGTGACGTATTACTTAATTATACGAATAAAAAGATCACCGCATTCGTTTCCTTTGATTATTCGAAACGTAATTTTGGCGGGGAATCTTACGTGGATCGCTTTTTGTATTCTCCGGATACAACATCCGAATTTGAATCTGAAGGAATCCGCAGTTTTAATCGCGGTGGATGGGGTGTCCGGGGAGGATTGGATTATTTCTTTGATAAAAACAATGTTATGGGTTTTTCATTCAGTTACGGTCCAAGAAACATGACACACGGTTCAGTCACCGATTATGTGGTCACCTATTCTGATCCTGTTTCCGGCACAATTTTCAATACGTATGATTACACAAGTTATGAGAATACGCTTAGGGGCGGAAGCCGCTACAGCGTAAGAGCCGACTATACTCACACCTTCCCGGAAAAAGAGGAAGGGAATGCCACACGTTCCAAAGGGCAGGGTCCCGGAGGTCATGGAGGCCCCGGGGGCATGACATCCTCAACCAACGGCAAGAATTCCACCAAGCATCAGCTCAAAGTTGATGCATCTTTTTCAAACTGGAATATGGATGAGGACGGATACACTTATCTTGTAGATGAATTCGGGGATACTACCGAAGGGCAACGAACAACAGAGATCGGTCCGTCAAACAGCATCCGGGGAAATATTGAATATACTCGACCTCTCAATATGACCAGTTCATTTGAAACGGGTGCAAATGTTAAATTCAACTGGAAAAGCGATGGCAACGATGTTTATTATTATGATCCTCTGACCGGTAACATGGATCTTCAGGATCAGTTTTCAAATTATACCGATTATAAACAAAATACCTTTTCCGGTTATGCTTTGTATACGGCTGAATTCGGATTGCTGGGCGTTCAACCCGGCCTGCGTGCCGAATACACCTATCGCGAGATAGACAGCGATGCGTCCGATTCGCTATATGTGATCGACAGATTACATGTTTTTCCCACGCTGCACCTTTCTTATCAGCTTCCGGCTTATGTTCAATTAATGGCTTCATATACACGCCGCGTCTCTCGTCCGAGAGGATGGCAGCTGGAACCGTTCTTATCCTGGATGGATGCTTATAACGTCCGTATCGGTAATCCGGGTTTAAGCCCTGAAATGACCGATTCATATGAATTCAGCGTCCAGAAAAGTTTCGGAAAAAGTTTCGTGTCACTGGATGCTTTTTACAAATATACAAACAATAAGATCGAACGCATTGAAACTGTCTATGAAGATGATGTGATCCTCAACACCTATGAGAATGTCGGCAACGACAGATCCCTTGGTATAGAACCGATGGCCAATCTAAATCTATTCAGCTGGTGGATGATGAACGTTTCGGGCCGTTTGTATTATTATCAAGTGGAAGGTGTGCTATATGATGAGCCTTTCAACGAAACAAGCACTAATTATTCTTTCCGCTTAAGAAATACCTTTTTATTTCCTTTCGGCACACGTATGCAGTTGGGTCTTTCCTATCGTTCAAGATCGGCAAGAGCTCAGGGTACCAGTTCGGGCGGATTAATGACAGACCTGGGAATTCGTCAGGATTTCTTTAAAGGCGTTTTATCAGCCACTCTGCAGGTAAGAGATATTTTCGGTACGGGATTCAGGCAGTATGAAACATATACACCCTCTACTTACACTTATTCCGAGTTTTATCGCGATGCCCCGATGGTATCTCTGGATCTATCACTGAAGATCAATAATTACAAGAATCAAAACAAGGACAGTAACGGTCTTGACAGTGATGACTTCAATTCCGAGAATGGCGGAAGCTTGGAATTTTAAAACATTTGTTCCTATACAAGAAAACGGGGCCCGGCGGTCCCGTTTTTTATTTATGTCATAATTTTTGCGGACCCCCCACAGCATGGCACGCCTTATATCTGATCAATTACAAAAAAGGCGGTCAATGACCGCCTTTTTCAATTGTTTGATCTAAATATTAATTGGCATAAAGAGGAATATCGCGCAAACGTTTGACATCGTATTTCCCGATATGATTGATCACATCTTTACCTCGTATGAACATATTGTGACGATATTTGCTGTAATTATCATCTTCGGGATTGAAACTGAGGATATTTACATCACCGGCTTCATGGATGAACTGTCCCTCGCCTATATAAATACCGACATGCGTAATACGCTCCGACCCATCATCATTCTTAAAACCGAAAAACACCAAATTACCCGGTTCAAGCTTGTCGATCTCTTCTTTTCCCTCAGCTACCGTTTTCCCGACCATCACCTGCTGTGAAGCGTCGCGTGGCAAATAGATGTCATGCATGAAAAACACGATCCTTACAAAACCCGAGCAATCCATCATTTTTGTGGAAGTGCCTCCCCAAAGATAAGGTCTGCCCATAAATGTGTGAGCGAGTCCAATGATAGACTTTGCGGTCGCTTTCGTTTTCCATTGCCATTCGTAGTAATTTAAACATTCGTCTTTGTGTACATAACCTGTTCTTGCGTCCGGGAACATCACTTCATAAAAATCTCCTTCGAGCCTGCCTTGCAGCAAAAAGCTTGTGGCGGTAATATCGCTGATGATCGCTGATTTCCTGGTCGGTTTATCATATACGTATCCGGCATCCGCAAGATAAATGATCTTTTCTGCCTTACGCCAATGTAAAAATTCTTTTTTTGTCAGCGGAAGAAAAGCGGATTTTTCGATCCATCCCAGATACCCGTCGGGAGTTTGAACATAAAAATTATTTTTACCATCTTTTTTATAAACCCGGATGGGTGTACCGAGTACTGCCTGTGTGGCCATTTCTGAACGAGCCGATGGCTCAACTCTAATATTAGCTACAGAGCGTTTGATGATACCGTATGTCTTTCCCTGCAGTGATTCGTCCGGAAGCATACGGATCTTGTTCGAAACCGTATAACCTTCCTCTTCAAGATCAGCGACCATGGAGTCAAGACCTTCTTGCGAATTCATTTCGCCCGTCAATATGACATTTTTACCTTTTTGTTCAAACTCAACATCAAAGATATTGATTCTGCGATCAGGACAGACTTCGGCTTTTGTTTCATTTATAAATTTTTGAACCGGTCTTACCGGAATATCTCCACATGAGACCAGAAGAATAACAACTAACAAGATCGGGATAATTTTTTTCATGTTCATTCCTTATTTTTTATATAGGGGAATATAATAAACGAGAGATTAATTGAAAATAAAAAAGCACGATTCAAATCTCCTAATCTTCATTTGCTTTTAATTGTCTTCTGCGTATATTTCCCATTGACAAGATATGATGAAAGGAAATATATGTATAAAAGATCAATCATGGGCTTAATATTCTTTTTGTTGGCAAGCTCTTTGCTTTTTGCCCAGATCGTTCCCGATATAGGAGAATTCAAGACTTTGAAATGTGACTTCCATATGCATACGGTTTTTTCCGATGGCGAAGTATGGCCGACGATCCGTGTCGATGAGGCAATAGATGAAGGACTGGATGCCATTGCGATCACAGACCATCTTGAGTACTTACCACATAAAAAACATGTTTCAACAGATAAAAACATCTCCTTTGAAATAGCGCGGAAAAAAGCAAACAAGAAAGGCCTTATCTGCATTGCGGGCACAGAGATCACCCGCTGGATGCCGCCCGGACATTTAAACGTACTTTTTATTGAGGATGCGAATAAATTAGTTATAGATGATTTTTTAACGGTTGTTGAAGAAGCTATTTCACAAGGCGCTTTCATTTTGTGGAATCATCCGGGCTGGATCGCGCATCAACCCGATAAGGTCGTTCGCTGGTATGACATTCATCAGGAACTGGTCGACAGGGGCTGGCTGCACGGCATAGAATTTGCCAATACGCATGAGTATTATAAAGCCTCTATGGGATTGGCAAAAGAACATGACCTGACTCTCTTTGCAAATTCGGATGTTCACGGTTTGGTCTACCGCGAATTTCTTCAAAAGAATGCTCATCGGCCGCTCACACTGGTTTTTGCTGAAGAAAGATCAGAAGAAGCCATTAAAAATGCGCTTTTTGCCAAACGCAGCATCGCCTTGTCTGAAGATGACGTGCTGGCCGGACATGAAGACTTGCTGAAAAAATTTGTTTTAGCATGTTTAAGCATTGAGGAACTTAAGGTCAAAAACAATTCAGAGATCCCATATATTTTTGATAATAAGGAACTTGGAATGCATGTTCTGCCGCCGCTCGGAGAATTGACACTTCCGGCTTCAGCAGAATGGGAAATAAAAAATACCTATATTGACAAAAATGAGCATCTGTCTCTTGAATTTTGATCACCCGGAAATGAAACGCTGATCTTTTTCCGGTAAATATTTTTAACTTGCATAGTGAAAAACTTACGCTTATCTTTTCGCAAAATTTGAAAAAAGGGGTAACACTTTGAGTTCATTTAACGAATTACTATGTCCCAAATGCGGAGAAGCACTTGACAAAAGACAACTTCGTGAGCGTTTGTTTTGTCCGCATTGCAGAACGAACTTGAAAAATGACATTTATATTGATTTTTTAGAATATATCGTTGAGCAAGGCATTGTCGATAATGTCGATTTCTTTGATACTTCATTGTTTGGAAATGACTTTCTGAAATATGAGATCAACGAAATGGATGACGAACATGACATAGCCGATGTCGAAAATGATAATCCCCAGGATTTTCTGGATGATAACATGATCTCGATCGAAGATGAATTCATTGCTGATATTGAACCTTCACAAGGTGACCAGGATGATTTTACCGTTTTTGAGGTCGAAAGCGATGATGACGATGAAGAATGAAAAAAATGATCCCAAGAGAATTGAGATCAACATCAATGAAAAAACGGCTCAGGGCAATTATGCAAATCTGCAGATCGTAACCCATGGGCCCAGTGAATTCATACTTGATTTTTGCCAGATCCTTCCGGGCTTGCCCAAAGCTCAGGTCGTTTCCCGTATGATACTATCTCCTCAGCATGCAAAAGCCCTGATGAAAACCCTGGCAACCAACATTTCACGATATGAAGAAAATTTCGGAGAGATTAAGGAACTTCAGCATGCAGGACAACCGCGGCTTCAGTTCCAGCCGGAAAAAAAGGAAGATCTGGTAAACTAGCCTTTTGGCACCATAAAACCAGAAATCGATACCATATAAATATTTCACCCATTGCTTTAACTAAAAGTATGAACAAAAAGATCTCGCTACGTAACCCTTCGTTCTGAACAATCCTTTTCTTCGTTCAGGATTTTCAGGATGACGATCTTGTCTTTTTATCGACTTAATAAGTTTTGCAATAGCCCACTACTGTGGACTTATGACCCTTGGTGTTTATAAAAAGTTTTTGTCTTTTTGAGATCAGTGACTTTGTGTAAGGTCTAAAATATCATATTGAAGCGCAAGCTTCCGGATTGATTATAAACCCTGGGAATGCCGGTTTGATCAATCTGTTCAAGCCGATAGTTCAATGACAGTATATTGGATAATCTCACAGATATCTTGCCGCCAACCCGCAAAGACCGGTATGATTCGTTTCGATTTTCAATATCCGTATATCTGAAGTCCTTTCGATATGAAAAGATCGGTCCGATCAGAATATCGAACTTTTTCCGCCTTAATCCGGGAGCGATTTCCGCTTTGATCGTATATTTACTGTCTGTTATTTCCTGTATGAAATCATCCCAATCGAGTAATCCGTTATCTTCAACACGCAAGAACACATATGCATTAAGATACCATGAGGGCGAAAGGTAATATGATATATTCTGTTGAAGTTTCAGCCCTCTGAAAACCATGCTTTGCACATGTACAAAAGCCGAATCCTCATGATCATAAACAAAGTAGTTGGCGTATAATTCCTGTTTGGCATTCCATCGGATCTTTCGTGGAATATGCGTTTTGATCTCAGAGCGAATGGAAAATACCCTGTTCCAGTGATTTTGGGCTGATCGCTGATGAAAAAGATACACATAATGATGCATAAAGAAATTCCCGCCTAAGGACATGCTGGTATAATCATCAATGCGATGATGCCACATCGGAGAAAACGAATAGGTCAGCTCATCGCGATCATCGTAATTGTTGGTGTCGGGCGTATCATAATACAACAATGAACCAAGATAGTTGACATAAACGCTGTCCCGATCCGAAATTTGCCAGGATAAGCGGGCCAGTATATTGTTCTTATTGAAAATATAGTCCGAAGGCAGTGAGATCGACGGATCAGTGGCAGTCGTTCTGCTTTGTTTATAATCATTGACAAAGCCCAAATATCCCTTGAATGCTCCAAAACTTCCACGTAAGCGAATATCATTTATTAGGGTGATAAATTGACGATTTCGGGTTTCTTTTTCATCATAATAAGAAAAACTCAATCCATCGGAAGAACTGCTGAAACCCGCACGATAATCGAGGGCCATTTTATCACTAATAGGATAGAACAAATCGTTTTCAATATAACTGCTTATATTGAGCCGTTCTTCAGTATCGGCTTCTCTTGAAACATAATATTCGCGATTATAGGCCTTAACGCCAGCTGAAAAAATATTCTTCAAACCGCTTGATTGAATAACACGAAAAGAAACTCTGTTGTTAAAAGTAAAATTCTGCCGGTCTCCCATTTGAGAATAATCCCAGTCAAGTTCGGGATAGAAAAGTAATCCTTTTTTTGTTCTATCTAGTTCTAAGCCTCCATAAATACCCATATCCCGCAATCCCAGGCGGGTTTCTGCAGCATACCCGCTTTCAAGCATCACACGGTAATAATTGCTTTTATAGTCTCCCTTCAAACCCAGACGTCCCTGATCGTAATCATAAGCATGATATGTCTGTCCGTCCTGAAACAGAAAATATTTGCCGGTCAAGCCAAATCGCAGTTTGGGAGTAAAGGCATAAAGAATGTCTGTCGTTATGTCCGTTTGAGTTTTCAATCTTGAGGTTTCACTGTAAATGGAGGAATTGTTTGAAATTGTGTTTAAAAAACGCCATCTGCCTAAAGATGCAGAAAAGCGATTTGTGCCCCCAAATTGGTAATAATGATTTAATTGCTCGGCATATACCATCGTAGTATCTGCCGGCCATGCAATATTGACCGTAAGTGCAAATAGAAACAAAATAAAGATGTGACGAATAGGTCTCATTTTTTAAGCCGGATCAGTTTAAATCCGTTTTCGTCCATGTACCCGTATGATCTATGATGTATCCAATCCCCCAAAATAGCAATTGCTCCGTTTTCACCCGATTTAAAATAGGGTTCATGAACATGTCCCGTAAGGGCTATATCATATCCATCCTGGAGTTTTTGTTCCAAATGATCTTTCATCTTTTGAACCAGAAGACCGGAAACATGGGGAATATCGGGTATGTTGCGGTTATAATGACTGACGTGTTCCCCGAGTTTATAGGTCCATTTGATCGGCAAGAGCTTTAACAAACCGATAGAAAGAGGATCCCGGAGAACCTTTCTGATCCATGGATATTGATCGCCAATATATACGATATGATCTCCATGCTGACAATAAAAGCGTTTGCCTTTCCATTCAAAACCGAGGGCATCGGGGTAAAACCGGATCCCCAGTTCTCTTGTTAAAAACCCCTCGATCCAGTAGTCGTGGTTTCCTCCGATATAATGTATCTCTACCCCGCCCTCCAGAAGCCTTTTTAAAGCATCCACGACTGGTTCAAGCACCGGCGGAACATAATTATTCTTATCAAACCAGAAATCAAAAAAATCGCCCAGGATAAACAGAGTCCCCCCGCTTTTTGCTATTTCATCCAAAAGCGTCAGCATATCAGTTGTGCGTTTTGTTCGTTCCGGATCTCTCCGGGTTGAAATATGATTATCAGATAAAAAATAAAACGGAAGCTTTAAGCCTTCTGAGCGAATGTCGGAAATTGTAAAGTCATTGTTATTCATAAGTATTAGCGGCTGCGACCGCTTTCTATGGTTAATTCTTTTAGTTTTTCGGTCAAGTCTTTCGGCGGATCGAATTTCTTAAGTTGCCATGTCCAATTATTCACTATCGTACCCGGCAAATTCATTCTGGCTTCTTCCCCCAGGCCAAAAAGGTCCTGAACGGGGATCACCGCCCATAGGGCGTTTGACCTGAAAGCCATCTCAATGAACGACCAGGCTATGGTATCCGGATTAAGATCACAATATTGCGAAAGCATGGATTTTTCATGTTCAGTTATATTGTCGAACCAGCCCCGGACCGTATTATTGTCATGTGTGCCGGTATAGACCACAAAACGATCTTCAGGGTCATAATTATGCGGTAGAAAATCGTTGTCATGATCGCCGTCAAACGCAAATTGCAGGATCTTCATACCGGGATATCTGAATTCTCTGCGTAAAGATGTAACATCGGGTGTGATTACACCAAGATCCTCTGCGATAATATAAAGATCGGGAATGTGTTCATGGAGGACCCTGAAAATTTCTGAACGGGGACCGTCCACCCACTCGCCCTTCTTCGCTGTAGATGACCCATATTCAACTTCGTAAGCGGCACAGAAACCCCGGAAATGGTCTATTCGAATGATATCCGCATGGATCTTGCCTACCCGTGTTCTTTCTATCCACCAGGTATATCCGTCGTCTTTCATAGCCTCCCAATCATAATGAGGCTGTGCCCAAAGCTGACCCGTCGTCGTAAAAAGATCGGGCGGGACCCCTGTCCAGACCAGCGGAGAGCCCTTTTCATCGAGTTTGAAAAGACCTCGGTGTGCCCAAACATCCGAGGAATCACCGGAGATGAAAATTGGGATATCCCCGATAACACGGATGCCTTTTGCATTTGCATACGCTTTCAATTCAGCCCATTGTGAATAGAGAATAAATTGTTCGAACTTGAATTTTAAAATGGCCTCGGATTCATCTTTTTCCCAAGCGCTTATGGCTTTGTTCTTGCGATCTCTCAATCCCCGGGGAAAGTCATTGTACCAAGTACCGGGATATTTATCGTGTATCGAAAAGAAAAGAGCGGCATCATGCAACCAATATTCATGTTCTGTGCAAAAATGTTCGAAATCGCTTTTATCGGTATTTTCTTTCCAATTCAAGAAAGCAACAGAAAGACTGTCGGTTTTAATATTTTGACTTTTATCAATGATCTGCCCCCATTGTGTCTCTGTCAGATAGCCGTGGACTTTGAGCATTTCAGGACTAACATAACCGTTGTAGATGGCATTTGCGGATAGAGAAGTATAGGGTGAGCCGGTATCATCCGGAAAGGTCAATGGCAGGATCTGCCAAAGTGATTGCCTGGTTTCGGAAAGCCAATCCACAAAGCGGTAGGCTTCCGGTCCGAAATCGCCTTTGCCCCATGAATTGGGAAAAGAACTTATGTGCATCAGGATGCCGGATGAACGATCGCTCATGAACTCCTCTTAGATAAAATTCTTGATATCGGTTTTAAGCTTGAATAAGAGGTTTCGCCAATCTGTCAGTGATATGTCATGATCCCAGTGTTCTTCAAGCAATTCATCGGGAGTACCTTTGAAAATACGCTGAACCATTGTAAAGATCAGTATCACGTCATCAATGTAATTGATGATCTGAAGCGGAAATCTTTTCAGGTTTTTAAATTTGAGGTTTACCGGCAGGATCAAATAAAGAGCTGATCCGCCAATCCACCATTTGACTTCACGAGGTGTGCGCTCATCGCGAAGCAATCGATAAAACAGCTTTAATAGAGAGGGTATTCCCCGCGCTATCTCTTTTAAAGCCTCTTTCGTAGAAACATCCAGCGGATAAGATAATTTGTTTTTATCCATATTGCACCTCAGGTGTTAATTCTGATTTTTCAAGTTTTCTCAAATTGCTCGACATCCACAAGAAACCAATGATCGCCGATACAAGTGAAGCAGCGATCTGGGCCAGGAATACGCCGCGGATGCCCCAGTCGAACACTCGTGTGAACAGGATCGCCAAAGGCAAAATGATAACTGCTATACGCAGTGTAGTCAGAAACAGGCCAGGCAAGCCTTTTCCCAATCCCTGGAAAACTCTTCCGGTGATCATCCCGATCACGATACAGGGATATGCGAAAACGACAAATCTTATATAAGAGGTACCGATTTCGATGATCCCGGGATCCTGGGAAAATATTTTCATAAAATACGGTGAAATAAAATAGAATAAAAGACCAAAAACAATCGCGAATACCTGACCCCATTTGATCACATACATCCAGGTGGATCGAAGCAGATCGAAACGTTTCGCTCCAAAAAGCATTCCAATTATGGTGACCAATGATGAAGCAAGGCCCATGATAGGCATAAAGAACAATTGATCCAGACGCATGCCGACTCCAACGGCAGCCACGGCATTTGATCCAAAAAATACAACGATGCGGTTGTAG
>CAYVLJ010000056.1:0-8135 GCA_964452375.1 uncultured bacterium
TTTCCGGCCCTAAGATCAGGGGCATTGCCCGGATCGTTCGATAATGGGCGGATAATTTCTCGGATCTGTACCCGGAAAGATAGAGAAGGATGGTGCATAATTTTAAAGCGGCATTATAAGCTATTCCAAATTTCCAGTCCTCTGAAACATCTGTTCTTTGAGCATCTTCCAAATCACGTTTAACAATATTGAAAAGATTTTCGATCTCTTCTTTACTTGTTGGGTGTGACCTAAGCCATCCGCTTGCCTCCCAGTTTTTCAAATTCATTTTCGTCTCCCTTGATAAATATTTTCTGTGAATTCAAAACACTTGAAATAAAATGGTCATTATTCTTGATCTTTTTCGCCAATTCATGAAACGTGATAACATATGGATTTATTTCCCGGTCTATCGTTTTTGAGGTATCCTTCAATAATTTGCTGACTTCCCTTAATCCAATATTGCCTACAATAAATAGATCCACATCACTCTCCGGTTTTTCCGTATTTAATGCAAAGGATCCAAAAATGAAGGCATATTCAATATTATCTGTATTTAATGATCGGGATATGACTGCAATAAGCCCGTTTGTTCTATAAACCATTTGTTTGATAACATGGTAAAGAGGATGTGAATTGTTAGCTTTGTAATATAAACGATTTCCATCTCTGCGCTTTTCAATTAAACCCAGTTTTTCAAGCTTAGCGGCTTCCTGCTGGATCGCTCCGATCGTCATGGCGGACAATCTTTCTATCTCTCGCAAATAATATTCCCTTTTCTTGGTACCGAACAGTAAACGAAAGAATTCTGCACGCGTATTTGATGATAATATTTCTGCCAGTAAATTCATGCGACCTCATAATGTATGGTATTAAAATACAATTGTATGGTATTATCATGCAAGAAAATTTTAAATAAAAGACAGTTTAATTATAACATGTATATGGCAGGGTTATCGATGTGGTTCCAGAAGTAAAAAGTAAATAGCAAGAAGTAAGTGTTCGTAAAAGGTCATCTTTAAATAGAATTAATTCGGCAATAGAAAGGACCGATCTCAGATCGGCCCCTCTTTATTTTTCATTGGTTTTTCTTAATTAATTGTCAATTATCCATTATCAATTTTCAATTCCTTACTCCCGCCAATGCTCCGGCCGGTTCAGTTCCTCGCAGCAGAGGATGCGGCCCTTTTTGATCGGGAATTCTTCTTCTGTCAGCGACTGCACCATCCACGCATCTTTAACCTTTTCCGGGATGGGATAGGTGGGGGAATAACCGAATTGTGTAGCATCATTGATATATCCGTGTCGAGGATAATACTCAATATGGCCTAGAACGAAAACCATCAGTGATCCCATTTCTTTCAAAAGCTTGTGACCTTCATTGATTAGAAGTCCGCCAAGTCCCATTTTCTGATATTCGGGTATAACGGCCAGGGGCGCAAGAATATGGAAAAGTGGTTGGGCGGTATTCATTTCATCTACATAGCAGCGCGTGAAGAGGATATGCCCCACGGCTTTACTTTTATGATACGCCAGCAAAGACAGGAGCGGTTCAGCGCTTTTATCTTTAAGCAGGGCTTCTGTTAAATCTACTTCACTGTCACGTTTAAAAGCAAGTCGTTCAACGGTCAGGATATCATTTATATGTGATCCATCGGTTTTAATGATCTTAATATCGTTTAAATTCAATGTTTTCTCCTTTAAAAGAATGTTGAGTAAAACCTTCCGGCTGGCGTCTTTCGCAGAAAGATCTGCCGGATGGTTGAAAAATCTTCGACCAACCAATACTTCTCCTACGTAGAGACAAGTTGGTAGGTCCATCATTAATGTGGGTAGAAATGGCGACAGGATTCGTTCTGAAAAACTTCAGCCGTCCCGTCTTTTATACCGCTGTGTTATGTGTCGTTTTTAACATGCAAAGGATTGTAATAAAAATTATATTTTTATGCAATTGTTTTCTATTTCAACACTCAGGCTCGTCACATTCCCGCTCTCCCTGTTCGATCTCGAGCGTGACGTGTTGAATGTTCAGAGCTTCCATATCGTGTTTGATATTTCGTTTGATCCGGGCAATGTAATCCGGAAGCAGTCCATATCCCACCACCACATGGGCCGTCATGGCGTTCTCTGTTGTGCTCATTCCCCAGACATGCAGATGATGGATACTTTTAACGCCTTTATGTGCAAGCACAGTTTCGTTGACTTTATGCAGATCAACATTCCCGGGCACTGCATCCAAAGAAAGTTTTAAACTGTCCTTAAGCAAACCCACCGTACTGAACAGGATCACGCCTCCTATCACAATACTGAGCACCGGATCTATCCAATATAGTCCGGTAAAGTACATAATCAGCCCTCCGATCACCACTCCAACCGAAACTAACGCATCAGCGAAAAGGTGCAGAAAAGCGCCTTTGATGTTCAGATCGTGATCTTTATCCTTATAGAACATAAAAGCCGTAATGGTATTGATAAGTATGCCGATACCGGCGACCAAAGCCACGGAGAGTCCGGGGATCTCCGCCGGTTGAGAAAAACGCTTGATAGCTTCCCAAAATATAATGCCCACCGCAACAAGAAGGATCACGGCATTCAGCAGACTTGCCAGGATGGTAGATTTTTTGTATCCGTAGGTAAATGTATCAGTTGCCTTCAAGGCTGCCAGTTTAAAAGCAAAGAGCGACAACACAAGACTTCCAACATCGCTGAGATTATGTCCCGCATCCGTCAAGAGGGCAAGAGAATTACTGATAAAACCGGCAGTTACTTCGACGATCACAAAAACAAGGTTAAGGGCGATCCCGACCAGGAAAGCCGTGTTGATCTTCCTGAGTTTGTCGTGCCCGTGATGAAGGTGTTCGTGTGACATGATTTATCCGATTCGCCGGCTAAACATAAGGAAGTTCCGTCTTAAAGGCAAGAAAGGGGATTCGAAGACTGCAGTTTAAGATCGGCACTGAAAACGGTAACTGCTTTTCCTCGTAGTTTAACACGATCTGTCCCGGACAGCTCGCAAATTACCGTGCCGCCTCGTTCTGACGCCTGATATCCCGTCATGCAGGTTTTCTTTAATTTTTCAGACCAATAGGGAGCAAGATAACAATGAGCGGAACCGGTGACGGGATCTTCAGGAATGCCGACAGCCGGACCGAAGAAGCGTGATATGAAATCAAAGCGAGCGTCATCGGAACGAGCCGTGACAATAAATTCACCGGGCGGGATGGCTGCCAAGGCATTTATATCAGGTTCCAGCGTTCGTAATTGGACGGGATCGGCGATCTCGATGAAATATAACTCATCGGAACAGCCGGTGAACAGGCGTTCTGCGCCCAGGGCTTTCTTCAGCACAGGTTGATCTTCACAGGCTCGAAGCCCTGCGCGCGGAAAGTCCAATTCAATAGTGTCATCAACATGCCTGGCGTTCAGCGCACCGGAGCGTGATCGAAATCGAATGGTATCATTCGCTGCGATGCGTCCCTGCTCGAACAAAACATGAGCCGCAGACAGGGTCGCGTGCCCACAAAGATCGACTTCTGTCACTGGCGTGAACCAGCGAATGCTGATCTCACCGTTTTGAAACAGAACGAACGCCGTTTCCGAATGCTTAAGTTCAGCTGCGATATTCAACTTAAGTTCATCGGATATATCTTTATCCTCAAGAATGCAGACCCCGGCGGGATTTCCTTTAAAAAGAGTATCGGTAAAGGCATCAACATGAAATATGCGAAGCTCATTATACTGAGGTGAAGTCATAGGTCAATCCTCAAGGATCACACCAAGGGCGATCATTTCCGCTTCAACTTCTTTTATGGTGTTTTCCGGATCGTCCGTCCAGTTCGTTGTCCCTTTTTTGATCAAGCGTGTCGTATAACCCTCATCTATCGATCCGATGCAAGTGGATCGAATGCAATTCTGTGTTACCAAACCGCATACGGTCACATCTTCGATATTATGCCGGTCCAAAATACCCCTGAGATCGGTACCGTCAAAAGCATTGCCTCTCTTCTTTTCAACATGCGGATCACTCTCGAGGATCTTGATCCGTTCGTCGAATTCCCAGCCGGGTGTTCCGGGTTGGGCGGCAGGACTGGTGTGGTGAACGCGAACCACAAGATCGCCGTTTTTTCGAAAGCGATCTATGGTTCGATTGACTGTTTTGATAAAACGTTCTTCTTCGTATGCATTCTTGCCGTGTAAATAAGCTTTTTGAATGTCTACGACGAGCAGGGCTTTCATAATTACCTCAATTGTTTTTCTATGAAATATACGCCGGATATCATGATGTTTCAAGAAAGAACCCCTGTGAACAATCGATTAATCGATCAATCGACCAATCGCCTGCCCTGCCGAAGCCTTGGCGAAGCAGGGAATGCTCGAAGTAAAGAGCGAATAATGTATAACGAAATACTTTCAGGGGTAAGCATTAGGACAGATCCCGGATCAGGTCCGGGATGACATGGTTTATTGTTTTTTTTGGGGTGCTTTGTTTCTCCCGAAGCACACACCGGGTTTAAACCCGGATGTTACTGAAATTCCATTATATCAGTAACCCCTGGTTTTAACCTGGGGTATGTCTGAGTTAATCGGATATCCTCGAACAATCGATTAATCGATCAATCGAATGTTCTTCGATCAACCGAAGGGGTTTTTATGCGAATAGCAATAAACTAACCGCCATCACTGCCATGCCGGCTATAAGTCCGCCGATGGCAATATGGTGACGTCCGTATTCTTCGGCAGTGGGCAGCAATTCATCCAGAGAAATATAAATCATAATACCGGCAACAGAGGCAAAAACAAGACCGAAAGTCGTATCGTTGAAAACAGAGCGTAAAATAAAATATCCCAAAATAGCGCCTACGGGTTCGGCCAATCCTGATAAAAAAGAAAGCCAAAAAGCTTTCCTTCTGCTTCCCGTAGCATAATATACGGGAACGGAAACGGCAACACCTTCGGGAATGTTATGGATCGCTATGGCTACGGCAATACTGATACCCAGCGCAGGGTCATTCAGAGCTCCCATAAAGGTTGCCAAACCTTCGGGAAAATTATGGATACCGATAGCCAGCGCCGAGAACAATCCCATACGCAGAAGTTTTTTATCGCCCTTTTTACCGGTTTCAATGTTCTCGACATCCATATTCCCCAGCTCATGCGGGTTCTCATAGGACGGAACCAATTTATCGATCAGCGCTATCAAAGCAATACCGCAAAAGAAAGCCACCACGGTCCAAATATAACCGGGCTTGTCACCCAGGGAAGCACTTAAGGAATGTCTTGCCTTTACAAAGATCTCAACCATTGCAACATAGATCATCACGCCGGCAGAAAAACCAAGGGCGGCACAAAGAAAATTCGGATTGAATTTTTTTGACATAAAGGCCATCAGCGATCCGATGCCGGTTGACAGTCCGGCGAACACCGTCAACCCCAAAGCAAAAAGAATATTTTCATTTATCATGATCGGGTTCCTTATCTGTTTTATGTAATTTAAAGAATTAATTCCGGAATAGCATAAAAAATCAGGTATCGATAGATGCCGTGTTGAACAGTATTGCGACAGTGACGGGAGACAGAATGCCGCGATCCGCTCAGCCTGATGCTACATGTCCATCCCGGATCTGTGCTGCGTCGCCTTTTTCAGGAATAGATGTTCTCCCAAAAAGATCAGTATCATGGCAGCGAAAGTGAAAATGACCACAAAAGCATCACTATTTATCTTGACCCATACGAACGCCACCAGCACGATCAGGTCAAGGATCAGGGCGATGATTATGACCGGAGCTTTTGCACCGACCTTGTTCTTCAAATGTTTCAAAACGCCCCAGTGAATGATGATATCCATGATCAGATAGAAAATGGCACCCATTGAAGCAATGCGCGAAAGATCAAAAAGGATCGTCAGTACAATGGCGATGACGACCACATAAACCAGCATGTGTTTCTGGATCGTACCCGGCATCCCGAAATGACTGTGAGGGATCAGTTTCATGTCGACAAGCATAGCCGTCATGCGGGACACGGCAAAGATACTGGCAATAACGCCTGAAATGGTGGCGATAATGGCGATCGCAACCGTTATGTAAAGTCCGGCATGTCCAAGGATCGGTCGTGCCGCTTCGGCCAACGCATAATCTTTTGCCTTAATGATCTCGGGGATACTGAGGTTGGACGAAACGGCAAAAGCACTTAGCATATAGAGGATCAAACAGATCGATAATGAGATCACGATCGCCCTCCCGACATTTTTATGCGGATGATCCACTTCCGCTCCGCTGTTGGTGATGGTGGTAAACCCTTTAAATGCCAGAATACTAAAAGCAATGGCCGCAAGGTATGAAATGAAAGGGTATTCATTGCCTGCCTTTGATTGAGGCAGTAAAATATCCGGACGGAAACCGGCCGCCCAAAGAGCCATCAAGGCAAAAACGAGCAATCCGACGATTTTTACAAAGGCAAGGATCTGTGAGGAACGTTGGATAAAATTGTTAGTGGAAATGTTGATCAAAAAAGCGACGATCAGAAGTCCCACGCCCAATAAAGGCACCAGGAAGGCCGCATGCGTTCCGTTAAACAGTTGCAAGGTATATGTGCCGAAAGTACGGGCGACCAGACTTTCATTGATCACCATGGAAAAAGCCATTAATAAAGCTGCGGAGGCAGTTACGGTTGTTTTTCCATACGCTTTGGTAAGGATCATGGCGATCCCGCCGGCCGAAGGGTAGGTGCTTGATACGCGAATGTATGAATAAGCGCTAAAGCCCGAGATAAGCGCACCTGCCAAGAAAATATAAGGGAACCAGGTACCGGACAATTCAGCGATCTGACCGAGCAATGCAAAAATCCCGGCACCGATCATGACGCCCGTCCCCATCGCAACGGTCCCCATGAGTGAAAGACTGTTCTTTTTGTATTGGGGCATATGCACCTCATATTTTTTATACAGCAAACTTAAGCATTCCATATGTTAAAATCAGAGGAAAAATAACCCCGCATGTATAAAAAGACAATTTTGCTATTTGAATTATTTCACACTATATTATTTCAATGAAAAGGAAAAACAGAGACATCTTTCTTGTTGGCGCAGCGATGATTATTATCTTTCTCATATTCGGCTGCAAGAACATGTTCGCGCCGGCGTTGGGCGATCTGGACGGTGGCAATTCCATTTACCGCACCGACCAGGCAAGTCCGGCCGACGTACTTCACAATTTCAAATATTCTTATATTTATCGCGATTCCCTGATGTACTCCAATCTTATCGATTCCGAGTTTGTTTTTGTTTACTATCAACCCAGTGCTGAAAGCGGAACGGGTCACTACGATTCGTGGATGCGTTCCGTGGAATTGAGAACGACGGGCCGATTCTTGAATGCCTTCAATTATATCGATCTGATCTGGCAGACCACCCTGGACAGCTCATTCTTTGAAATGAACGGTGATGATATAATCAGCGAACGCGACACACTTTTCGCAGAAGCCAATATGGCGGATATTTCAAAATCCTACCAATTGACACTGGGCGATTACACTACGCTCATCGGGGATGCGGATTTTCGCTTCCGGAAAGGCAGCGACGGCAAATGGCGTATTCTGAGGTGGGAAGATAAGTATAATTCATACTAGCATGGGAATAAAGCAAAGCCCCTGTTGCCCGTCATATATATTTTGAACAATCGGTATACCCTATCTATTTTGAACGATAACTGAGCTTCATGGTGATCGACGCCGTTTTTTCTTTCGAACTTGTATTAAATGTACCGCCCCATGAGTAACTCTCATTGGAATTCTGTCCTGTGATCTGGAAAACACCCATTTTGGCAGAAGTCAGTTTACCCAGTTTTGCGTTCGCATTATCTGCGATCATTTCTGCTCTCAGCCGCGCATTCTCTGTTGCTTTGGAGATCATTTCGATCTTAAGCTCGGATAATCCCGTGTAGTAATAACGGGGCATTTGAGAATAAAATTCAACACCTTGGGTCAAGAGCTCTGTGATCTCGCGAGAGACCTTTTCGACCCTGACAACATCCTTTGACTGGATCTCCACGTACTGGGTCAGGGTATAACCCGTGAATTCTTCACCCATGTATTTCCCTTCATTCGAATATTTGGCCCGCGTGTTCCTGCGCGTGCTGACAGCGCTGAAAACGATCGCA
>CAYVLJ010000056.1:8150-12349 GCA_964452375.1 uncultured bacterium
TTAGTCGTGAGATAATCCAGAATAATGGTCTTGTCTTTATTCAATTCTGCATATGCTTTTTTAAGGTCCATATCGTTCTTTGAGAAACGTCCCTCCCATACGATCAGATCGGATGTAAAATCGACCTTTGAAAGTCCTGTCACGGAGATGGTCTTATTATCATTGTTGCGATTTAAAAATGCATAACCGAGAATAGCGGTGGCAATGATAATGGCCACGGAAAAGATAAGCGCACTGATGTTTTTTTTCATTTTCGGGTCCTTTTTACAAAGTTTATCAAAACGGCAACGGTATGATATTGTATCGTTAAGAACGAGAGATTTGTTTCAACAAATTTATTAATTCCATGATTTATCTTATTAAATTAATGTAGCTAAGAACAACCCTTAACGATGTTATCACTACCATACAGTTCTTTATTTAAGAAGCAATATCAATATTCGGCTTGGGCTTACGGGGACATAATGCAAAACATAAAAGTAAAATAGCCAGTACCCATAAACTTTTTCCCAGCCATGGTGTCGACAAAGGGAAGATCGAGGAAAGGAAAAAATACGGTAATGAAGCGATCCATATAAGAACAGCTATGATCACCGCACCCAGCGCAAATTCGATGGAACGCCGTATCCTGTGATGCCGGGCCAACGGCGCTAGATATCGCTCGGCACCGATCAGGTCTGCCGAAAAGGTTAAAAGCATTTGCAATGATATGAAGATCAATACGCCGATCAAGGCCCACATGATGCGGCTGCCGGTCAGGATCATTGTCATGCCGGGTGCGCTGTAATGTCGCCAGTCAGACCAATCTCTTAGCATATAGGCAAAGAAAGGCCAGCTGTTCTGACTGTTGGTCAGCATCACAATGGCATCACCGGTCTCGGGCACGGAATGAAAATGCGACATCCAGCCGGAACCCTGACCACCGTGTGATACGGCTGTCAGACTGTCGTTCAAGATCTCGATAAAATGCCCGTATCCGTAACCGTCAAAAGCAAAGGAATAAAAACCGGTCAATCCGGTATGAATATCATATATCTCGTTGATCGATTCCCTGTTCAGAATGTGATCATCATTGAGGTCGCTCATTCCGGCACAAGCAAATGCTGCAATATCATTTGCCGTGGCAAACAGTCCTCCTGAGGCCTTATCGGGATATATATAGGGCGGAATGGGATTGTTATCTGGACCATACCCATTCGGCATACGATCGGCAAATTCATTTTTCCATTTGAAGCTTGCATTTACCATACCCAGCGGCAACATGATCTTTTGAAACATATAGTCGGCAAAAGACCTGCCGCTTATTTCTTCGATCAATAACTCAAGCAGATTGAAGCCGGTATTCGAATAGTAGAAAGACCTGCCCGGCGGTTGAAAGAGAAAAGCGTCTTGGGTCAATTGCTCCCGAAGAGAAGGAACGGGACCGCCCGGATCATAGCGCACCCCGATAGTGCCTAACGGCATGCCGGAAGTCTGGGTCAGCAGCATCCGTACGGTGATCAAGTTCTCATTAAAAGGGGAATCCGGGATCTGCCAGCTTTTCAGATATGTGTTCAAGGGCGCATCAAGATCGATCTTGCCCTCTTCGGCGAGCTTCATGATGCCCCAAGCGGTCAGGGATTTTGAAATGGATTCCACGCGGCAGGGCGTGTCTTTTGTCATACGCCGCCCTGTCTCGCGATCCGCCATGCCGAAAGCCCGTGTCCAGACGATCTCGCCGTCTGTGACCAACGCCATGGACACTCCGGGAATATCATAGGCGGCCAGATATTCCGGAACGCGTTCATCCAGGAACTGCGTAAATCCGGACAGGGATGTTCGCGCCTCTGTTGAAGGAGATGTAAATACGGGTGCGGCCGCTGTTACAATAAACAGCGTCAAAATCATGGATATGGTGAAAAAAATGAATGGTCTTTTTCGGATAACTGGTCGTGTCATATTTCCTCGTCTGGGCCACACAGACTTCCGGAAGGATAATATAGTATAATGATTAAAGAGAATCAAGCGGTCAAATCAGGAATAAGCAGATCAAAAGATCGTCTCAATGCCATATCCGTTCAAAGATCCCCAAAATTCCGCAAATCGATCGAAACGACCAATGGTAAATAGTTTAATTTCTGGAATATAAAATAATAGTTGGAATTCAAACCAAATAACGTATATTCGATCCATGAAAGAAAAAAACGCACATCATCAAACGTCCGTTGGCTGGAAGATAGGACGGCTGTCGCGCTCTGCGCACTGCTACTTCCAGGAGCGCTTCGGAGAACTCGGACTCGGGCACGCACAGGGATTGAGCCTTCATTTCATCTGCCGTCATGACGGCATCGATCAGATGGAGCTCCTGAATCACGTTCGCCTGGACAAGTCTTCGCTGACCTCCCAGCTGAAAAAACTGGAGGCCAACGGGTATATTATCCGCAAAACGGATCCCAAAGACCGGCGGGCAAAACGGATATTCATTACGAAAAAAACACGCGCCATGCATGACGACCTGCACGCGATCTTCATTTCCTGGAGCAAGATACTGATGAAAGGTCTTGATGACAGCGATCGCGATACGATATCGGGTCTTTTGGACAAGATGCAGAATAATGCGAACGGCATTTTAAATGAATTGAGGGAACATGAGAAAACCGAATAGAGATCTCACCGACGGCAATATCAAAAAACAACTGGCAACACTGGTCTGGCCCATGCTTTTCGGGATGATCGGCATGGTGATCTTCAATTTGGTCGACACCTATTTTATAGGCAAATTGGGTGTACATCAGCTTGCCGCAATCAGTTTCAGTTTTCCGGTAGTGATGTTCATCAACAGTCTGTCTCTTGGCATCGGCATCGGCACCAGTTCGCTGATCGCACGAAATATCATTGCCTCGGAACGCCAGGCTGTCAAAATGATGGCCAGCCGCGCCCTGCTTCTGGGCGTACTGGTAGTCTTGATGTTCGTTGTCGCGGGCATTTTCACCATCCGTCCGCTATTCAGCGCCCTGGGTGCTAAAGAAGATATTTTGGGATATGTTGCTGAATATATGAAGATCTGGTACCTGGGCGTTCCATTCGTGGTATTTCCCATGATCGGGAACAATATCGTCCGGGCGACGGGTGATACCTTCCTTCCGGGTATGATCATGCTGAGTTCGGCGCTGATCAATGCCGTTCTTGATCCTCTGCTGATCTTCGGGATCGGTCCCTTTCCCGAAATGGGAATCCGGGGCGCGGCGCTTGCCACCGTATTCGCGCGAAGCGTCAGTTTCACGTTAATCCTGATCGTTCTGATCAAGCGCGAAAAACTGCTGACGCTCTATTTTGGACGTATAAAGGATATTTTGTCCACCTGGAAGGATATCGTCTATATCGCGGGTCCCGCCTCTCTGGCAATGCTGATCACGCCCATTTCCATCGGACTGATAACAAAGATCCTGGCCGGGTTCGGAAACGAAGCCGTTGCCGCATTCGGCGTAGCATCGCGCGTGGAGATGTTCGTTTTGATGGTCGTTGCATCATTGGGCTCGGTGCTGATCATTTTCATCGGCCAGAATTACAGCAAACAAAAATTCGGACGGATCTTCTCGTCGTTAAAGATCGCTTTTGTTTTTTCCATGATCTGGGGTATCATGGTCTTTGCCGTTCTTCTGTTCCTGGGGAGACCCATCGCAGCCATATTTACGGATGATGCAAAGGTTATCGGGATCGCAACGACCTACTTTTTGATCGTGGGCGCCAGTTACGGGTTTCAGGGACTTGTGATGCTTAGCACCGCAAGCTTCAACGGACTGAACAAGCCCTATCCATCGGCGGCATTTTCCATGATCCGCATGCTGGCCCTTTACGTGCCGCTTGCCTGGATCGGTTCGAAGTTATTTGGCCTGCAGGGTGTGTTCTGGGCAGGTTTCATCGCGAATCTTATTGCCGGATCGCTGGCAGCGTTATTTCTTTACCGGACCGTATGTAAACAGGAAGCGGGCTGCAGAAAAAGAAAAATCGGTGAAAAAGCTCCGAACGATAAAGTAATGAAGCGCACATGAACCTGTCATCCTGATCCGCCAGCTCCAAAGGAGTCCCTGTGGGACCGGCGGAGAAGGATCTATTCAGTCTTCAGAGTTAAAATGACCATTCGATTGGTCGATTGGTCAAGGATGTCCGATCAACTCAGACATACCCCAGGTTAAAACCAGGGGTTACTGATATAATGG
>CAYVLJ010000057.1:0-12216 GCA_964452375.1 uncultured bacterium
TCAGATGATGGCAAAAGAAAGCACGGCGGACGATGAGTCCGATTGCCTGGGAATGCACCTTGAAGGACCTTTTATCAACCCGCTTAAAAGAGGCGGGATCGCTCCGGAATGCCTGGCGGTCCCGGATAGAGAGACCTTATCGGACGTCTTGGTTAAAACCGGCGGCAAACTGGCTATCATGACCCTGGCGCCGGAAATACCCTGGAATGAAAACGTAATTCAGCTTTGCAAAGAATTCGGTATCGTTCCTTCATTCGGTCATTCCTACGCCAATGCCGAAGAAGCTGAACGGGGATTTTCGCAAGGGATCACGTTGGTGACCCATCTTAACAATGCCATGAGAAAGTACGATCACGATAAAAATACACCATTCCCGGCTATCCTGGAAAGTAACGCCTATGTGCAGATGATCACGGATGGCGTGCACTTGGATGAAAATACAATAAAGTATTTTTATGAAAGCTTTGGAGCCGACAGGATCGTGTGCATAACGGATGGGATTGAATCCTGTGGACTTCCCGATGGAGAGTATTCATTCAATGGCGTTAAGTACAGATCAGAAAACGGGCTGGCCTTCTATTCCGATGGATCCGGCATGATCGGTACCTCGCTTTCATTATTTGATATCATGATGCGATTTAAAAAATTCAGCGGGTGCACTCTTTAAGAAGCGATTAGAACAGCCGGCGAAAACCCGGCAAAATGTCTGGGTATAGATGACAGGAAGGGGTTTATTAAGAAAGGCTACGATGCCGATCTTATCATCATTGACGATAATGATGATCTGCTGGCGGTTGTTAAAGGGGGAAAGCTGATCACAACGGCAGTAGGGATAAGCAGTAGACAGTAAGTCGAAGACCCTACGAAGCCTTGGCGTAGCATAGCAGTAAACAGTTCTTAAATAATTAATTGATCCTGATGACTTTCCCGGGGTGGTTTTATAATTTTTTTCTAAACCAGGGAATTAAAATACTGGTGCATCGTTTATATTCCAGATAGGCGGGGTCATTGCCGAACTTTTCTTCTGCGCGTTTTTCAACCGTCGGGATCCCGCTGACAAAAAGCAGAAGGATGGTAATAAAAAGAGGTCCTATCAAAGCTAACAGCTTTTCCGTGTTGGAGAAACTTTGAAAAACGAAAAGATAAATGCCCAGCCAGATCAGGATCTCTCCGAAATAGTTGGGGTGGCGGGAGTATTTCCATAGGCCCCGGTCTATAAACCTGCTTCTGTTCGCAGCTTGCTGCCGAAAGCGGAATTTTTGCATATCGGCGATCGTTTCGATCACGAATCCTGTGATCCAAATAACAACTCCGATCGACAGAGTGGATTGATGTTCTTTGCCCATGAAAAGCAGTGCCGGTATCAAGACGATCCCTGTGGTCAGACCCTGCAATAGCCAAAAGCTCAGGAATTTTGTAAAGGATTCCCGTCGCCCGTCAAAGCGTTTGTCACGTTTCATTTTCCCGATCCGAATGAAAAGAAAAATACCCAGACGAAGTCCCCATATGATCACCATAAGGGCAAGAATAGTGTTTTGAAATGAATAAGGTTCAATGAACCAGGCCAAAGTTATCAGGATTACAAAACTAAGTCCGTAAGATATGTCAGTAAGACGGTCGGTTTTCAAAATAAATGCGGGAACGAACATGATCAAGTTCATCCCAAGAGCCAATAATAAGTAAACGTATAGATCCACTCTTTGCTCCCTGTTGGTAGTTTAATTTTGGCTTAAGCGTCCTGCAGATGATCCGTCAATTTGTGAAGCAAGCTCTTCAAAAGGTTGACTTCTTCCATAGAAAGAACATCCGGCACAAACCCTTTCGCAAGCTTTTCGGGAATCTTTGCCGCTACGGTCTCCAGCTTACGGCCTTTGGCGCTGAGCCGGACTTCCACCCGCCGTTCGTCATCCTTACTGCGTTTTCGGGTCAACAATCCCTGGGCTTCCATACGTTTTAACAAAGGCGTGACCGTGTTGGTATTCAACAGAAGTTTTTTCGAGATCGTATTGACGGGCATGCCTCCATGTTCCCAGAGCACCATCAGAACAAGATACTGCGGATAAGTGATACCCAGTTCATCAAGAAAGGGTTTATATCGACGCGTGATCAGGTGAGAGCTGGCATAAAGCGGAAAGCAGAGTTGATTTTCAAGTTTTAGCTGTTCATAAGCCATGACTGATTTCCTTTTATAAAATGTTGTTCTTGATAATATAGCGTTCGATCTTTTCGGGTTTGGTTGCCGGTGAGAATCGTTTGACCGGTTTGCCGTATTTGTTGATCAGGAATTTTGTGAAATTCCATTTGATGTCGCCATTCCCAAATCCGGAGAGAGCATCTTTAAGCAATACGTATATCGGGTGCGTGTTCGGACCGTTGACCTCGATCTTGGAAAACATCGGAAAGGTAACGCCGTAATTCAAAACACAACCTTCTGCAATGCTTTTCTCATCGCCGGGTTCCTGATCGGCAAATTGATTGCAGGGAAATCCAAGAATAACCAGACCTTTGTCATTGTATTTCTTGTATAGTTTTTCAAGTCCGGCGAACTGGGGAGTAAACCCGCATTTACTGGCCGTATTGACAACGAGCAAAGTCTTTCCTTTGAAACGACTGAGGCTAACGGGCTGGCCCTGCAAGCTCATGGCTGAGAGATCATAAATTGATTTTATCATTTAAGCATTCCTTATCAGGTTTGTGTTAACGGGAACGTTCCCTTCAATGGCTTTGGAGTAGGGGCAGGTATGATGCGCTTTTTCGATCAGCTCCCAGGCGGTTTTTTCATCCACACCCGGGATCTCTACATCAAGCTTTACATCAAGACTGAAACCCTGTTCCTTTGAATAGTTGAAATTCACATGGGCTGTAATACTGGATCCCTTCAGTTCGATGTCGCTTTGTTTTGCGACAAGATTCAATGCACCGTCAAAACAGGAAGAATATCCCGCTGCGAAAAGCTGTTCGGGATTGGTGAAAAATCCGCCGCTTCCGCCCATTTCTTTTGGAGTTCGTGTTTCGAGATTAAGTACTCCGTCATGACTTTTAATTTCACCGTTCCGTCCACCCCTGGCTGTTACGTGAGCTGTGTATAATGTCTTCATTTTATATTCCTTTCGTATGCGATTATATCGTTCACGATACTATTATACGATAAAAATAATTATATCGCAAGCGATATTTTAAAAAAATCTGGGGTCTGGGGTCGGGAGTCAGGGGTCGGAAGTAATTTATGATTTAAAAGTCGTTTACTTTATGCTTGGTTTTTATTATTATTTTATGAAGATGTTAAAAGGATAAGGAATATTCACTATTGATCTGAAGTCAAAATACGGTCATTGTGCGCTCGTTGCCGGAGCGTCTGAGGGATTGGGAGCGGCCTATGCGGAAGCGCTGGCCAGGCGCGGATTCGATCTGGTCCTGATTGCACGCCGGGAACAAAAGCTTAACGAACTGCAGCAAAATCTCATCCGGGAATATGGTATTAAGGTCTTAACCTATGCTCTGGATCTGTCAAAGATTGATATTGTAATAGAAAAGTTAAAAAATAACGATCACCGGATCGACCTGTTCGTCTACAATGCCGCCTTTGCACCCATTGGCGATTTTATAGATACTTCACCACAAGAACTGGAATTGCTTGTGAATGTCAATATAAAAGCGCCTTTATTGCTGACCAGATTCGTATCGGAGGGCATGATAAAACGTCAAAAGGGCGGTATCATTCTGATGTCATCCATGGCCGGTACTCAGGGAAGTCCCAAACTTGTTTCTTATGCGGCATCGAAAGCATTTAATGCCATTCTGGCCGAGGGACTCTGGGGCGAATTGCGGTCACAAGGCATCGATGTTCTTGCTTCCGTAGCAGGTGCAATCAGAACGCCGGGTTATGCTGCAGCGCAACAAAAGAGCGCTCCCGGAACCCTGGATGCGGATACCGTTGCCGAAAAAACATTGAAAGCTCTGGGAAAAAAGCCCGTTTTTATTCCCGGTTTAACCAATAAGATCGCCCGCTTCCTGATGGGGAGATTGCTGCCAAGGAAATGGGCAATAGCGATGATGAGAAAGAATACGGAGACTCTATCATGAAAACACAGTTGCTTGGATTTTTCACCCCCTGGATCATCTACACGATGATAACTTTACTGCATCTGATCCTGCCCGGGAAATGGATGGACGGTTATGTAAAAAGCGATAAAACAGGAGATGTTCTGCGCTATCGTTTGAACGGGATAGGAGTGTTGATCATCAGTATTATCCTTTGGTTCTTATCGGGATATTTTGGTTTGGTTCCTTACGACTGGTTGTATACGGTCCGCTGGTACGGTCTGGCCGGAGCCGCTGTTCTGGGATTCGGGTTTTCGTTCATTATCGTCTTAACGCAGGCTTCAACGGGAAAATCGCTGTTTGCGGATCTTTTTCTGGGACGGTCGAAAAATCCTCAAACAAAGAATGCCCGGCTGGATGTAAAGATGTGGCTTTATCTGGTCGGTGCCGTCATGCTGCAATTGAATGTGCTTAGTTTTACCGCACATCATTATTTATCGGCCGAAACGCTGAATCCTGGTGTTTTTCTATGCGCCGGGTTATTGACCTGGTTCGTCTGGGATTATCTCACATTTGAAAAAGTGCATCTTTACACTTACGATTTTATTGCCGAACGCGTGGGGCTAAAACTTGGTTTCGGCTGCTTAACTTTCTATCCATATTTCTATGCGGTAGCCCTTTGGGCAACGGTGGATCTGCCGAATCCCGGCTTGCCTGCCTGGAGCTATGTGATCTTTGGTGTTGTTTTCTTTAGCGGTTGGCTGTTGGCACGCGGAGCGAATATGCAAAAATATACATTTAAGACCAGACCCGATAAGAAATTCCTTTGGATCGAACCGGGTACGATGAGCGATGGAGAAAAAACCATTCTTGTAAACGGTTGGTGGGGGCTAAGCCGGCACATCAATTACCTGGGCGAAGTCTTGATGGGTGTCGGCATCGCTCTGGCGGCGGGCCATCCGGGCGTATGGTGGGTTTGGCTATATCCGCTTTATTATGTCGCCCTGCTTTTTCCGAGACAGCATGATGACGACAAGATCTGTCATGCAAAATACGGCAGCTTATGGGAAGATTATATGAAAAAGGTGAAATTTCGTATCATTCCGTTCATATATTGATGCAAGTAAAACATCAACTGAAAAATTTCAATTTAAACATTAGTGCTATGTATAAAAGGTATTATTTATAATATCCGCTGCCAACAACCCATCCAAAAGGTTCAAACATTTTTACATAGGATCTTTTTGCCTGAGGCACAGTTTCCCCCAGTTTTACAAAAGAATAATCAAAATATCCGGCGCCGCCGGTTTCCGCTATGTTGATGAATGCCTTTACATAATAAACGCCATTGGGATCTTTGTCTTCAAGACGGTTCCGGCCTTCGACGTCTTGACGCCCGTACAGAACAACATTAACGCCTTCCTTGGTGTCTGCCCAAAAATAGCCTTCTTCCCCATAGCGAAGATCGCGTAAAAGGTCTGCAGCCAGGATCTTTGTCTCTTCAAGACTATCTTCATTTTGAAGATGTTGGTTGTAAATTGCCTGAAGCATGCTGACAGCCGTTTCAACTTCACTCTTGATCAATAGATCCATATCCGCCTTATACTGTTGTTTGTCACGTAAACTACAAGCCGAAAATAAAATAAGTAAAACAACACATGCAAATGTCATTGTACGTTTCATCTTTTTCTCCCGGTTAAGATTTAGTTATTGTAAAGAATCTTAGACAATAATATTAGGAATAACAAAGAATTAAATATATTTCGTGAAATACGAATTCAAGATAAAAGTGGCTATGCCTTTACTCTGAACCCCGAAACTTTATTATGCCCAAACTGCGATAAGAGCCATCAAAGCAAATCCGGATGCTGTAAATGTCATTTTTGCAAGTGTATTTTCATGCTTCTCGAATACATCCTTCATGATCTCGGCAACAGCAATGTAAAGAAAAGTGCCTGCGGCGAGCGCATCGAAGATCATCTCAAACATCAAGGCGGCATTACCCGAAAGCATGGTTGAAAAGATCGTACCCAATAAAACCCCTAATGGTGTCATAGCTGCAAACAGTGCAATGGTCTTGATATGTCTGGTTCTGGAATATTCGTTTCGGTTTAGACTAACACCCAGGGCAAAACCTGCGGCTCCCTTGTGAGCGATGATAGCAATGAAAATTGCCAACGCTGAAATAGCCACACCCTCAAGTCCCAGAGATGTCCCCGCAATAATGGAATGAAGTGATAGGACCACAAAAAGGATCAGCGGATACACACGTCCTTTATCTTGACGGTCGCCTGTGTCATCTTTTGAATTCGAGCCGATTTGTTCGATCAATAATATGAGCAAAAACCCCAATCCGGCGATCAGCATGGGGAAAGGGAAATCAATATCCGGTTTTAAAGTATTGAAATTATCAACGGCATCCGGCAGCATATGTAAAAGGCCCGCCCCCAGGAATATTCCACCTGCAAATGCATTGCCGAGCATCAGAGTTTTTTCCCCTCTTTCGGACAGACTTCTTTTTAGCGGACTTAACCCGCCAAGCACTCCGGTAAGAAAAATGATAAACAAAGAAGCGATCTTCAAAATGAGTATTGTCATATTTATCCTGTTTATTTAATTAAGGTTATTTTTCCGGCATATAATTTATTGTTTAACTGAAGTCCGATTATATATGTACCGGATGGGACCTCTCTTCCAAAGCGGTCCTTTGCATCCCAGGTTACAGTGTAGTTACCCATGCCGCTTATATCAAGAGTGAATCGACGCATCAATCTGCCATTGATCGAAAATATGGACAATTCCGCCGTTTCGAATACCATCTCATTAATACGGAATGACAGTGTCGTTGCCGGATTGAAAGGATTGGGGTAGGCATGTAAGTCAAAAGTATTAGCAATGAGCGGTAAAGGGGTAATGGCGGTATTGGTCTTTGTTTTCAAATTTACAATGCGGTCATAGGATTCATCGATCCGGTTCTCGCTGATAAGTCCGGAATCGACAGCGCTTGTCACAACCCTGTTGATCTGTTTGAGCACAGAGCTGCCGAATTTCTCATTTCCCACATAAAGCAGAATATCCACACCGGCATCGATAGCCCGTATGACGGATTCAGAAAAACCATAAATATCGCTGATGGCCCGCATGCGCATATCATCAGTTATAATGACCCCGTCAAAGCCCAGGCTATCGCGCAGAATACCCGTCAGGGTGGGTTTTGACAAAGTGGCGGGGTAATTTGTGTCAATGTTTGCATTATAAAGATGAGCAGTCATGATCATATCCGAATAACCCGTATCAATAAGGGTTTTAAATGGTATCAGCTCCATGGCGGTCCAGGTATCTGTAACATCGGTGAACCCATCATGAGAATCACCCGTTGCAGAACCATGACCGGGGAAATGTTTCAGTGTCGAGATAATATCCCGCCGCTCGAATTCTGAATAGAACCAGTAACAATGATTAGAGACTATTTCCGGATCATTGGAGAAACTTCGTCCGTAGCTTCCGATCGCCGGGGAGTTTGGATTTACATCAACATCGGCAACGGGTGCCAGGTTTGTGTTCAAACCGGTTTCATTGAACCAGCCTGCCATCAGAGCCGCTTGTGCCCGAGTGACCGATTCCCGGTTAAGATTACCCAACTCTATCGGGTAAGAAGTGCTTTCAAACCCATTTCGTTCATCTAACCTGGCGACGACTCCGCCCTCCTGGTCTGTAGCGATCAATAAAGGGGTGGAAGCATGTGCTTGCAACGATGAAGTTAACGTGCTGATCTGGGAAGGATTTTCCAGGTTATACCCCATTAGGATCACACCGCCAAGATTACGGTGTTCAAGATCGTAATAAAGTGTGTCTTCAAAATCAGAACCGGGAATAAAACCCGTCATGACCATTTGGCCGATCTTGTAAGACAAGGAATCCGATGCGCTCAATTGACATACAAAAAGTGATATAAAAAAGATGATAAGAAATATGGATTTTTTCATTTAAGCTTTCTGAAAATTCATTAGTTGATTTAAGAAGAATAGGTCTATTTTAAATATGCTCACCGTAATTTAATTGAAATTTCTCGTGATATTAGTATTCAAAAGATTATTTGCAAACTTCTTAATGTTTGGATAAACCTATTCCAAAGATACAACATAAATACCATAATGGGTGACAAGTATCAATGAACTGATCATAGGTTCATAATAGATCGTATGGATATATTCATTCTCATTATCGAAATCAAGGGGAATGAATTCGCTGAATGTTTTTAGAGTATCGGTTGAGCGATAAATATATTCATTATCCGAGTCGGTCAGGTAAAATGTGCCGGTATGGCTGGGGTCATTGAAGAACCTGTTGATCTCAATGCTATCGGGATAATCAGTTTCGATCTCGGACCATGTTGTGCCACCATTTTCTGACTTCATAACGTGTTTTCCCGAACTTTCGGAGGTTCGCATATATATGCCGCTCCCGAAAAATTCCAAAGAAGAAAACCACTCGGCTTCATCATATGCGGGAATAGAAATGTTCTTTTGTGTATTTCCGTAGTTTTCCACACACATGACGAATTGTTCCTGCGATCCATTTATTCCGTCGATCCATATATTGCCGCCGTTGTAAGGATCCCAGTAACTATTGTTATAATCTTCAATACCGATGTCAATTCCCTTTTGCCAACTTTCACCCCAATTAAGTGAATAGTATATGGCGTCGCCATTATTAATTAAAAACAATTTTCTAGGATCTGTCGAAGAACGGGATAATGCTTTGGGAGAAAACATTCTCTCAATTCCAATATCCGAAGAGTACCATACGGTACCGCTGCTGATACTTCGCCAAACATCCCCTTCCGTCAACGCTATCACATCATTTCCATGGGCGTCGATATAGTTTGCTTTCAATATGTTCTCAAGTGGATCTAAAAGAGGTAATTCCAGGGCATCATAGGAATTATCGCTGAGATCAATGCGCCAAAATCCATCTGTGTCAGCCGCAATATAAATATAGGGATAATCCAGATCGGTTCGATTTAAGCTTCCTTCAAGGCTGAATATCTTGTCCACAACGATCGTGGCGGGCAATTCGGGAGTGCAGGAAGCGTAAAATATCAATATAAACAACAAAAATAATATACTAAACCGTTTCATTGTAATACTCCTTTTAGCTATACTCTTTATATTAATAAATATTAAGTAAATATACAGCTGTTGTCAAGTTGTATTAGATTGACTGAAAATCGGATCTTCTTTCGAAAAGTTTTAAAGGAATTATTTGTTAAGTGTAAAGACACCGCAAGCTCGTGCGCATAGTCCGCAACCGGTGCATTTTTCCATATCAATGACCGGTGCACCGAAGCCTTCCTGGGAAATGGCTCCCAGCGGACATATGCGTGTAACGGGACAGCGGTGATTCTGGGGACAGTATTGTTCTTGGACTTTGATCATTTAATATTCCTTCTAATTTCTTGTTTCAACATAAATTAGAGCGAATTATACAATAGGAATATTTAAATACAAAGCAAAAAATCGCTTGCGAATAAAATACTTTGTAACACCATAAAAAATATACTTTTACAAATTTATTATTCTGAGGGTATTTGGGTTAAGGACATGGCATGCCTTGTTCCTGCATCTTAAATTTTTATTCCGAATTTACTTCGATTGTTCAAATGTTCGAATGCTCTATTGTTCGTTTTTCAATTGGGGTTTGGAATTTGTCCCCTGTCTCTTCTAATATCATTTGTCCATTTTCACATTATCTCGTATATTCATCAGATGGATACCTTAAAAGAAACACAGTTAAAACATGAAGCCGTCTTTGACGGCAAATTACTACATGTTCGCAAAGATACGGTTCGGCTTCCCGATGGCAATACCTCCATACGGGAATATATAAATCATCCGGGAGCTGTAGCGCTTGTGCCTTATCTGGAAGACGGCAAAGTGGTTTTGCTAAACCAATTTCGCTACCCCCTGAAAAAAGTTTTTATCGAATTGCCTGCAGGTAAGATCGACCCGGGGGAAACGCCGGAAGAAACGGGGTTGCGCGAATTGGAAGAGGAAACCGGATATAAGGCTTCTGAATTGCGTTTTCTAACGACCATTCATCCCTGCATAGGTTACAGCGATGAAGTGATCCATATTTTCGAAGCTTTCGGCTTGAAACAAGGAACCCTAACAACAGATGATCATGAATTTGTTCAAACGTTTTCACTCTCCCTTGACGAGGCCGTTGCAAAGGTCCGAAAAGGGGAGATCACTGACGTCAAAACCATGATCGGCTTGCTGAGCGCAAAATTGAGAAAGGATGATCATGAGCCTCAAAAATAATATGAGAAAGATCTATGATGGAGTTTGTCACGACCCTCATTCCGTATTGGGAATGCATGAGAACAGCGAGCTGGAAAAAGTTGTTCGGGTGTTTCAGCCGGATGCAGCTTCAGTTTCGATTACTTTGCTTGAAAGTAAAAAGAAGCTGAAATTGAAACAGCTTAACCCGGAAGGATTTTGGCAAACTGCCTTTAAGTCAGAAGCATTTGAAAAGTATGAGGTTCATGTTGAATATCAGAACGGCGACACCTATGATTATATTCATCCTTATCAGTTCATGCCGGTGATCAACGAAGAAGATGCCTATCTTTTCGGTAAAGGCGATCATCACTTTATCTATGAAAAACTCGGCGCCCGGCCATGTGAAATGGACGGGATAAAAGGTGTTTCCTTTAGCGTTTGGGCTCCTTCGGCCCGCAGAGTTTCAGTTGTGGGAGATTTTAATCTCTGGGACGGTCGCAAGCACATGATGCGCGTTCTGGGTTCTTCGGGAATATGGGAAATATTCATACCGGGAGTTGAATCCGGAGTAAAATACAAATACGAGATCTATACCCGGGACGGCCAGCTTATGCTAAAAGCGGACCCGTATGCGAAATTTACCGAATTAAGACCCGGGAACGCATCGCGCGTTTACGAATCAAATTACAAATGGAAAGATAAAAAGTATCTCAATTCATTGCCGGTACATGCTCTGGATAAACCCATGAGCATTTATGAAGTCCATCTGGCTTCCTGGAAACGAAAGGATGACTGGGAATGGTATTCTTATAAAGAGATCGCACCCGTTTTGGTCGATTATGTAAAGAAACACGGATTTACTCACATTGAACTGATGCCCGTTATGGAATACCCCTTCGATGGGTCATGGGGCTATCAGGTCACAGGTTACTATTCACCCACCAGCCGTTTCGGCGAACCCGATGATTTCCGCTATTTCATCGATCACTGTCACAAGAACGGCATCGGTGTGATCCTCGACTGGGTGCCGGCGCATTTTCCTAAAGATGATTTTGCCCTGGCCCGTTTTGACGGAACGGCATTGTATGAACATGTCGATCCGCGAAAAGGGGAGCACCCCGACTGGGGAACCCTTATTTTTAATTACGGCCGTAATGAAGTGGCGAACTTTCTGATATCTAATGCCCTTTACTGGCTGAAAGAATTTCATGCCGACGGTCTGCGCATTGATGCTGTGGCCAGTATGCTTTATCTGGATTACAGTAGAAAGGAAGGGGAATGGGTCCCGAATCAATATGGCGGCAACGAGAATCTTGAAGCGATCGAATTTATGAAAAAACTATCGACGATCGTTGGAAAATATTTCCCCAAAGCTTTGCTTATCGCTGAAGAATCCACGGCCTGGGGCGGTGTTTCTCACCCCGTTCATACCGGCGGCCTGGGCTTTGATTTCAAATGGAACATGGGCTGGATGAACGACTTTTTGCGTTATATGTCCAAAGACCCCATTCACAGAAAATACCATCACAGCGACATGACCTTTTCCATGCTTTACCAGTACTCGGAAAATTTCATATTGTCTCTCAGTCACGATGAGGTGGTTCACGGCAAAGGATCGCTTTTGAATAAAATGCCGGGCGACGACTGGCAAAAGTTTGCAAATTTTAAGCTGTTACTGGCTTTTATGTATACTCATCCCGGTAAGAAATTACTGTTTATGGGTACCGAACTTGCCCCCTGGGGAGAATGGAACAAAGAACGAGGCATCGAGTGGGAACTGGAACAATATCAGCCCCACAGGACAGCCTCAACCTATTTAACATCTTTAAATGAACTTTATAAGTCGCCATTGACAAGGACCACTTGCTCACCGGAGGTGTGAATCTCCTTG